>JBPCSL010000209.1:0-30081 GCA_051007175.1 Candidatus Nanopelagicales bacterium | reverse complement strand
GTGCTGGAGCTCAGCCTGCGCGAGGCGCTGCAGCTCGGTCACAACTACATCGGCACCGAGCACATCCTGCTCGGCCTGATCCGCGAGGGCGAGGGCGTCGCCGCCCAGGTGCTCGTCAAGCTCGGATCCGACCTCAACCTGGTCCGCCAGCAGGTCATCCAGCTGCTGTCCGGGTACCAGGGCAAGGAGCCGGCCACGGCCGGCGGACCGGCTGAAGGCACCCCGTCGACGTCGCTGGTCCTGGACCAGTTCGGCCGCAACCTCACGCAGGCCGCCCGCGAGGGCAAGCTCGATCCGGTCATCGGCCGGGAGAAGGAAATCGAGCGCGTGATGCAGGTGCTGTCACGCCGCACGAAGAACAACCCGGTGCTCATCGGGGAGCCCGGCGTCGGCAAGACGGCGGTCGTCGAGGGCCTGGCCCAGATGATCGTCAAGGGCGAGGTGCCCGAGACGCTCAAGGACAAGCAGCTCTACACGCTCGACCTCGGCGCGCTGGTGGCCGGCAGCCGCTACCGCGGCGACTTCGAGGAGCGCCTGAAGAAGGTGCTCAAGGAGATCCGCACCCGCGGCGACATCATCCTCTTCATCGACGAGATGCACACCCTCGTCGGTGCCGGCGCGGCCGAGGGCGCCATCGACGCCGCCAGCATCCTCAAGCCGATGCTCGCCCGCGGCGAGCTCCAGACCATCGGCGCGACCACGCTCGACGAGTACCGCAAGTATGTCGAGAAGGACGCCGCCCTCGAGCGCCGCTTCGCCCCCATCCAGGTCAACGCCCCGGATGTGTCCGACACGGTCGAAATCCTCAAGGGCCTGCGCGACCGCTACGAGTCGCACCACCGCGTCTCCATCACGGACGGCGCGCTGCAGGCGGCCGCTCGCCTCTCGGATCGCTACATCTCCGATCGCCAGCTCCCCGACAAGGCCATCGACCTCATCGACGAGGCCGGCTCCCGCCTGCGCATCCGCCGCATGACGGCGCCGCCGGACCTGCGTGAGTTCGACGAGCGCATCGCCAATGTGCGCCGCGAGAAGGAGTCCGCGATCGACGCGCAGGACTTCGAGCTCGCCGCTCGCCTGCGCGACGACGAGAAGAACCTGCTGGCCGAGAAGTCCCAGCGCGAGCGCGAGTGGAAGTCCGGCGACATGGACATCGTGGCCGAGGTGGACGAGCGCCTCATCGCCGAGGTCCTCGCGCTCATGACCGGCATCCCGGTCACCGACCTCTCCGAGGATGATGCCCAGCGACTCATCCGCATGGAGGACGAGTTGCATCGCCGCGTCATCGGCCAGGAGCAGGCCATCAAGGCCCTGTCCAAGTCGATCCGGCGCACGCGTGCGGGGCTCAAGGATCCCAAGCGCCCGTCGGGCTCCTTCATTTTCGCGGGGCCCTCGGGCGTCGGCAAGACTGAGCTGTCCAAAACACTCGCCGAGTTCCTCTTCGGCGACGAGGACGCGCTCATCTCCCTCGATATGAGCGAGTACTCCGAGAAGCACACAGCGTCCCGACTCTTCGGCTCCCCGCCCGGATACGTCGGCTACGAGGAGGGCGGCCAGCTGACGGAGAAGGTGCGTCGCAAGCCGTTCTCGGTGGTCCTCTTCGACGAGGTCGAGAAGGCCCACCCCGACATCTTCAACTCGCTGCTCCAGGTCCTGGAGGAGGGACGTCTCACCGATGCCCAGGGTCGGATGGTGGACTTCAAGAACACCGTCATCATCATGACGACGAACCTCGGCAGCCGTGACGTCTCCAAGGGCGTCATGATGGGCTTCGCCCCCGAGAACGACGACCTCAAAGCCTACGAGCGGATGAAGACCAAGGTGCAGCAGGAGCTCAAGCAGCACTTCCGGCCGGAGTTCCTCAACCGCATCGACGACGTCATCGTCTTCCACCAGCTGAGCCGCAACGAGATCGTGCAGATCGTCGACCTCATGGTGAATCTGCTCGACGAGCGACTCAAGGACCGCGATATCTCGCTGGACCTCACCCAGTCTGCTCGTGAGCTGCTCGCCGAGCGGGGCTACGACCCCGCGATGGGCGCGCGCCCGCTGCGCCGGACCATCCAGCGCGAGATCGAGGACCCGCTGAGCGAGAAGATGCTCTTCGGCGAGATCCTGCCCGGCTGCATCGTCCTGGTCGACGTGGCATCCGGCGACGATGGCTCCCGCGAGTTCACGTTCACGTCGACGCCGAAGGCGGATGTCCCCGACACGCCGCCGGTCGAGACGGCCGGCACGGACTGATCGCGGGTCCGCATGCCGCGCGATCCGCTGATCCCGGGCCTGCGGGAGTACGACGCACCGCGCAAGCGGCGTCCGCTCGGCGTGTGGGCGTGGGTCATCGCGGGTGTCGCGGTGGTGGTCGCACTCGTCGTCGTCGGTGGCCTGGTCGCGGGTATCGGGCCCTTGCGTGCCCTCGGCACGTCGGAGAGCCCTCTCGATGCGGTCTCGTGGCGTCCCACGGCTGATCCCACCGTCATCCAGGTGGCGGTGGCCCTGCCCGAGTCGGGCCTGTGCACCGGCGACGAAGTGCTCGTGCGCGTCATCGAGCGGCCGACCCTGCTCGAGGTGACCGCCGTCCGCGCGGCACCCCGCGGTCAGGCGGAGTGCGCGGGCATCGGGATCGCGGGCAACCAGACGTGGGTCGATGTGGCCCTGGACGAGCCGATGGGGGAGCGCACGGCCGTGCGGTCCTCCGATCGCGTGCCCTTGGAGGAAGTCGCCGCTACGCCGTAGAGGTCGGGAGCGACCAGCGTCCGCGCGACAGTGGCATCACCAGGCCGTCGGCCACGAGCCCGTCAAGGGCGCGCGCCCGCTGCTGCGAGTCCGGCCACGCGGCGTCCAGCGCCCGGCCCGTGACGGGCCCGGCGGAGTCGCGCAGCACGGCCATGATCGCCCCGCGGGCCTGGCGGTCCGACCCCTCGTACTTCGGCTGCCGCCGCGACGCGGTGCCGCGTGGCTTGCCGAGCGCACGCCACGCGCAGCCGGCCGACACGGGACAGGAGTCGCAGTCGGGGCCGCGGCTCGTGCACACGAGCGCCCCCAACTCCATGAGTGCCGCCATCCACTCGGCGCCTTCCTCCTCGGGTTGCAGGTCGGCGGCTCGCTGCCGCTCGCGCGATGTCACCGATGCCGCGGGGAACTCGATGCCGAGGTCATGACGTGCCAGCACGCGGCGGACGTTGGTGTCGAGGGCCAGGGTGGGCCGACCGAAGGCGAAGGCCAGGACTGCCCCGGCCGTGTAGTGACCGATGCCGGGCAGGGCGAGGAGAGCTTGCTCGTCAGCGGGAACGACTCCGTCGTGGCGCTCGACGATGGCGACAGCGGCCGCGTGCAGGCGCAGGGCCCGGCGCGGGTAGCCGAGCCGACCCCAGGCTCGAATGGCCTCGCCGGGATCCTCGGCCGCGAGATCGCTCGCCGCCGGCCAGCGCGCCATCCAGTCACGCCAGACAGGCAGCACCCGGTCGACAGGGGTCTGCTGGAGCATGACCTCCGAGACCAGCACCCCCCAGGGGTCGGCTCCCCGCCAGGGCAGGTCGCGGCCGACCCGGGCGAACCAGTCGGCCAGGGGCCCCGCCGCCCTGCCCAGGTCAGGGGCAGCCGCGGCGGATGCACGAGGGGAGGGGGCGCTCATCACCCTGATGCTGGCATGCCCCCTGAGGGGAGCGGGTACGGTCTTGCCCTATGAGCACGCTCATGTGGCCCGTGGGGCCCGAGCCCCCCGGCGTCTACTGGCGCCGCCGGGTCATCGTGCTCGTCGTGCTGCTCCTCGCCCTCGTGCTGCTGTGGTGGCTCGTCTTCGGCCGCTCCGGCGGGGGAGGCGGTGCCAGCCCGACCCCCACGCCGACCCCGGCCCCGACCTCGCAGAGCTCCTCGCCCACGGCGAGCCCCCAGCCCACCAGTGGGTCGGCATCCCCGTCGCCGACGAAGGTCGAGCAGTGCCTCGACGAGAACATCATGGTCGAGGCATCCGCCGACCAGGCGATCTATCCCGTGGGCTCGACTCCGGCCCTCACCCTCACCATCACCAACATCGGGATGACGGCGTGCAAGCGCGACGTGGGCCCTCAGGCGAACACCTTGAAGGTCACCTCCGGCGACTGGCAGGTGTGGTCCAGCGACGACTGCAATCCCAGCGATGAGAAGGACGTCGTCACCCTGGACCGCGGGGAGGCCTTCGAGACCCAGCTGGTGTGGGACGGCTACATCAGCCAGGCGGGGTGCCCGCCAGACCAGCCCATGGCCGAGGCCGGGGAGTACTCCGTCATCGGGGTCAACGGCAATATCGAGAGCGCGCCCAGCGGCCTTCGCCTGGAATAGTGCCTCAGGCGTAGCGATCGAGGATGGTCGTCTCCGCCAGCCGTGAGACGCCGTCGCGCACCGATCGAGCCCGGGACTCCCCGACACCCTCGACGCGCTGGAGGTCCTCGGTGGTCGCCGAGAGCAGCTTCGGGAGCGTGCCGAACTTCGTCACGATGCGGTCGGTGATCGACTCGGGGAGTCGCGGGATGCGCGCGAGCAGGCGGTAGCCGCGGGGGGTCGTCGACAGGTCCAGGATCTCCTCCGCCGGCGGGTAGCCCATGATGCGTGCGATGGCGCCGAGGTCCAGGAGGTCCTGCGACGTGAGGGATCCCAGCTCGCCCAGGGCCTTGTCGGTACGCCGTTCGCGACGCGCCCCGGACGGGACGTAGTCGCGCACGATGAGGACGCGGTCCTGGGCCACCCCGGCGACGAGTTCCTCCAACTGCAGGGTGAGCAGGCGGCCGTCGGTGCCGAGCTCGACGACATAGCCCTCGATCTCGCGCGCGATGCGCAGGACCATCTCGAGTCGCTGGACGACCACCGCGACATCGCGCACGGTCACCAGGTCCTCGATCTCGAGGGCGGACAGGGCGCCGCTCACCCCGTCGAGGCGCATCTTGTAGCGCTCGAGGGTGGCCACGGCCTGGTTGGCGCGGGCGAGGATCGCGGAGGACTCCTCGAGGACGTGCCGGCGTCCGGAGACGTAGATGGCGACGGTGTTCATCGACTTCGAGACGGACACGACGGGGATCCCGGTCTCCTTGGAGACGCGGTCGGCCGTGCTGTGGCGGGTGCCGGTCTCGTCGGTCGGCAGCGATGAGTCGGGGAAGAGGGCGACGTTCGCCCGCAGGATCCGGCTGGCATCCCGGTCCAGGACGATGGCGCCATCCATCTTGGCCAGCTCGCGCAGTCGCGTCGCGGTGAAGTCCACGTCGATGGCGAAGCCGCCCCGCGCGAGCTGATCGAGGGAGCGCTCGTGGCCAAGGACGATGAGGCCACCGGTGCGGCCCCGCAGGATGCGCTCCAGTCCGTCGCGCAGTGGGGTGCCGGGCGCCACCATCGCGAGCACCTCGCGCATGCGGGCATCGCCGTCGGCGCTCACGGACACGATTCCCCCTCGGCTGCGTGTGCTCGAGCGTATCGCCCAGCGCACGAGCCGAAGAGACCCCTATCGCGCGATGCCCGCGTGCTTGTCGATCGCGTCGAGGGCGGCCGACAGGTGGGCCAGCTCGACGACGCCGGGGTCCTTCAGCCGCTCGCGGGAGCCGGCGGGCACGAGGATGCGGCGGAAGCCCAGGCGCTTGGCCTCGGCCACGCGCTGTGCCAGGTGGGGCACAGGGCGGACGTCGCCCGAGAGGGCGATCTCGCCGATGGCGAGCACGTCGGCGGGCACGGGAGTGTTGCGCGCGGCCGACGCGATGGCGAGGCAGATGGCGAGGTCGGCGGCGGGATCGGCGATCTGGGCGCCTCCCACAGTGGCCACGAAGACATCGTGCTGCGACAGCGGCAGGGAGCCGGAGCGCTCGGTGACGGCGGCCAGCGTGACGACGCGCGTGGTGTCGAGCCCGGTGACGGTGCGCCGCGGGCTCACGGAGGTGCCCTGGCCGATGAGCGCCTGAATCTCGGCAAGCAGCGACCGGCGCCCTTCGACGGTGACGGTGACGCAGGTGCCGGGCACCGGCACATCGCGGTGGCCGCGGAAGAGTTCGGAGGGGTCGAGGACCTCGCGCAGTCCCTCCTCGGTCTGCTCGAAGCACACGACCTCGTCAGCCGGGCCGTAGCGGTTCTTCGCGGCGCGCAGCAGGCGCAGCGAGGTCGTGCGCTCGCCCTCGAAGGTGAGCACGGTGTCGACGAGGTGCTCCAGCGCGCGGGGACCGGCGACGGAGTTGTCCTTGGTGGACTGGCCGACGAGCAGCAGCGGGATGCCGCGCTGCTTGGCCGTGCGCGTGAGCGACTGGGTCACCTCGATGACCTGGGAGACGCCGCCCGCCCGCCCGTCAACCTCGGGCGACGCGATGGTCTGCACCGAATCGACGACGACGAGCTGGGGGCGATGGTGCTCGATCTGGCCCAGGACGGCGTACAGGTCGCTCTCGTCGGCGACGAGCAGCCGATCGGACAGCGCGCCGATGCGGCGTGCGCGCAGCGCGATCTGGTCGGCGGACTCCTCGCCGGAGAGGTAGAGGACGGTGCCGCCGGTCTTCTCGGCGAAGGCGTGGGCGACGGCCAGCAGCAGCGTGGACTTGCCGACCCCGGGCTCGCCCGCGACGAGCACGACCTGCCCGGGCACGAGTCCGCCGCCGATCGCGCGATCGAACTCCCCGGCGCCGGTGGGGATGCGCGCGATGCGCTCGCTCGCGATGTCGCCGACCGGCGTGGCCGGCCGCACGCGCGATGCCTGGGCCACGGCCTTCACCGAAGCGGGCGCCTGCTCGACGACGGTGCCGAACTCCTGGCACTTCGGGCACTTGCCAACCCATCGCAGCGATGTCGCACCGCACGCGGTGCAGGCGTAGCTGGGTGACGACTTGGCCATGCACGGAGGCTACGCGTCCGGTCAGACGGCGGCGAATCGCCGTCGGACGCTGGGTTGAGTGGCGGGTTGTGTCGCGCCACAGGCCGTGGAGAGCGGCACAACCCGCCACTCAACGACTGAGGGCGGGACTAGCGCTCGGGGTCGGCGGGGTGGGGGGCGAGGCCGCGACGGGTGGTCTTGTCGCGGGCCGCGGCCAGCATGGCCTCGCGCGCCTGGCAGTACTCGACGAGCACGGCGTACGCCTTCTTGCCCATAAGCGCCACGAGCTCGTCGCGGTTGCTCACGTAGACGGGCTCGGTGCCGACATGCGCCTCGGTGTTGCCGCTGCAGTACCAGTCGAGGTCATGGCCCCCGGAGCCCCAGCCGCGGCGGTCGAACTCGGCGATGGTCACCAGCTGGTACGACGTGTCGTCGGGGTTCTCCACCGTGTCGAAGCTGCGGCGCAGCGGCAGCTGCCAGCACACATCGGGCTTCGTCTCGACGAACGAGACCTCGTTGCGCTCGGCCAGCCCGTGCAGGGCGCAGCCCTCACCGCCGGCGAAGCCAGGGCGGTTGAGGAAGATGCAGGCGCCGTCGACGACGCGGGTCTTGCGCTCGCCCTTGCCGGACTTCGTGGTCGGCCCCTTCTTCTGGCCCACCTCGTAGAACTGCCAGTGCTCGGGGTCGAGCTTCTTCGCCCACTTCAGGACGCGCTTCTCGTCGTCGCGGTCGGTGAAGTGCGCGCCGAGGGTGCAGCACCCGTCGTCGGGCCGGTCGGCGTAGATGCCCTTGCAGCCTCGACCGAAGATGCAGGTCCAGCGGGAGGTCAGCCAGGTGAGGTCGCAGCGGTACCGGCGCCCCTTCTTGCCAGGGTCGTCGAACTCGACCCAGGCACGCGGGAAGTCGAGGGGAACTTCAGGCACCGGGCGACACTAGCGCGGATCGTCCGGCTCCCGACGCAGGACCCGGGCGGGTACGGTTCGGGTGTGCGACTCGGAGTGCTCGACATCGGCTCGAACACCGTTCACCTTCTTATCGTCGACGCCCACCAGGGAGCCGCTCCCCTGCCGGCCTGGAAGTCCAAGATCACCCTGCAGCTCGCGGAGCACCTCCTGCCGGACGGCACGATCGACGAGGCCGCCATCGAGTCGCTGGTGGGCTTCGCCCAGGAGGCGCAGGCCACGGCCGAGGACCTCGGCGTCACCGAGTTCCTCGCCTTCGCCACCTCGGCCATCCGCGAGGCGCCCAACGGCTTCAGCGTCATCCAGCAGGTGCGCGAGCGCGCGGGCCTCGATGTCGAGGTGCTGAGCGGGTCGGAGGAGGCCCGGCTCACCTTCCTCGCCGTACGCCGCTGGTTCGGCTGGTCGGCCGGGCGGATCGTGGTGCTCGACATCGGAGGCGGCTCCCTCGAGCTCGCCGTTGGCGACGACGAGGAGCCGGATGCCGCGCTGTCGCTGCCGCTGGGAGCAGGCCGCCTCACGCGGGATCTGCTGCCGGGTGACCCGCCCAAGGAGAAGGCCGTCCGCGAGGCGCGTCGCCAGGTGCGCGCCGCGCTGGGAGCGGTCGTCGGGCAGATCCTGCGTGCGGGCGATCCGCGCATCGCGGTCGCCACCTCCAAGACCTTCCGACAGCTCGCCCGCATCGCCGGTGCCGCGCCCTCGAGCGAGGGTTTCCATGTGCGGCGCAGCCTGAGCAGGGAGGACCTGCGGCTCTGGGTGCCGAAGCTCGCGTCGATGAGCGTCGCGGAGCGGGCTCGCCTTCCCGGCGTCTCGGAGTCGCGCGCGCCGCAACTGCTGGCGGGGGCGATCGTCGCCGAGGCTGCGATGGACCTCCTCGGCATCGAGCAGCTGGAGATCGGGCCCTGGGCGCTGCGCGAGGGGGTCATCCTGCGCCGGCTGGACGGCATGGAGACATGAGCGTCACGACACTCGACGGCCTCACGTCGGCGCAGGTCGCGGAGCGCGTCGCGCAGGGGCAGACCAACGACGCGCCCGATCCGCACAGCCGCAGCCTCGGCAGCATCATCCGGGCCAACACGCTCACGTGGTTCAACTTCCTCATCGGCTCCATGTGGGTCGTCATGTGGTTCGTGGCCCCCTTCCAGGACACCCTCTTCGGCTGGGTCATCGTCTTCAACGCCCTCATCGGCATCGTCCAGGAGTGGCGGGCCAGCCGGGCCCTCGCGAAGCTCTCGGTCATCGGCGAGGCGCGCCCGCTCGTGCGTCGCAATGGCCAGGACGTCGAGGTGCGCCCCGCGGAGATTGTCCTCGACGACCTCGTCGTGCTGCGCCCGGGCGACCAGCTCGTCGTCGACGGCGAGGTGGTCTCGAGCGAGGGACTGGAGATCGACGAGAGCCTGCTCACCGGCGAGGCGGACCCCATCGACAAGGCCGTCGGCGATCAGGTGCTGTCGGGGTCCTTCGTCGTCGCCGGCAGTGGCGCGTACGTCGCCACCCGGGTCGGCCGGGACTCCTTCGCGTCGGGTCTCACCGAGCAGGCGAAGAAGTTCTCCCAGACCCGCTCGGAGCTGCGCGAGGACATCGCGAAGTTCATCCGCATCGCGTCGTTCCTCATCCCGCCCGTGGGCATCCTGCTCCTCATCTCCCAGCTGAAGGCGCAGCAGTCGCTCGACTCCGCCATCAGCGGCACGATCGCGGGCGTCGTCACCATGGTCCCCGAGGGCCTGGTGCTGCTCACGAGCATCGCGATGGCGGTGGCCGTGGTCCGTCTGGCGCAGCGCAAGGTGCTCGTCCAGGACCTGCCGGCCGTGGAGGTCCTCGCGCGCGTCGATGTCGTGTGCGTCGACAAGACCGGCACGCTCACCGAGCCGGGCATGGCGGTCACGGACATCGAGGTCCTCGATGCCTCGGCCGACGTGGACGCCGCGCTCGCCGCGCTCGGTGCCTCGGAGGAGAGCCCCAACCCGACCCTGCAGGCCGTCGCGCAGGCCCGGCCCACCCCGACGTGGCAGATGGTGGAGGGGATCGCCTTCTCCAGCGCCCGCAAGTGGTCGGCCGCGACCTTCGTCGACCACGGCACCTGGCTGCTCGGCGCCCCCGAGGTCATCCTCGGCGACGCCGATCCCCGGGTCCGGGCGCGCGCGGAGCAGCTCGCGTCCGCCGGCTCGCGCGTGCTGCTGCTCGCCCGATCGGTCGGCGACGGGCCCGACGCCGAGCGCGGGCCTGGTGCCGTGCAGCCGGCCGCCCTCGTCGTCATCGACCAGCGCCTGCGTGACGATGCGCGCGACACCGTCGCCTACTTCCTCGATCAGGACGTCGCAGTCAAGGTCATCTCCGGCGACAATCCCGCGACCGTCGGCGCGATCGCCGGGCAGGCCGGCGTGCCGGGTGCGGCTCACCCGGTCGACGCCCGCGACCTGCCCGACGACCCGGCCGCCCTCGTGGAGCCCATCGATGCCCACAGCGTCTTCGGTCGCGTCACGCCGAGCCAGAAGCAGGCCATGGTCGGGGCGCTGCACGCGCGCGATCACACCGTGGCGATGACGGGAGACGGCGTCAACGACGTGCTCGCGCTCAAGCAGGCCGACCTGGGCATCGCGATGGGATCGGGCTCGTCGGCCACGCGGGCCGTCGCCCAGCTGGTGCTGCTCGACAACAAGTTCTCCGTCATGCCGCGCGTGGTGGCCGAGGGCCGGCGCGTGCTCGGCAACATCGAGCGCGTCGCGGATGTCTTCCTCACCAAGACCTTCTACGCGACCGTCATCTCGACGTTCATCGGACTGTCGGTCCTCTTCTCCCTGTCGCGCGGTGGGGAGTCCCTGGAGTTCCCCTTCCTGCCGCGGCACTTCACCCTCATCAGCGCGCTGACGATCGGCATCCCGGGCTTCTTCCTGGCCCTCATGCCCAACACGGAGCGCTTCCGCCCGGGCTTCCTGCGCCGGGTGCTCCTCTTCGCCGTGCCGGCGGGCGTGATCTGCGCCGCGGCAGGGCTGTCGGCCTACCTGCTCATCCTCGACGCGGGCGAGCCGATGGCCGACGCCCGCTCGGGCGCCACGATCGCGCTCTTCATCGCGGCCTTCGCGGTGCTGGTCCAGTCGGCCCGGCCCCTCAACCTGCTGCGCCTCGGCGTCTGCGCCGCGATGCTGCTGTGCTTCGTCGTCGTGCTCGCGGTGCCGTGGCTCTCGCGGTTCTTCGCGGTGCACGTCTCCCCGGAGCGCGACAGCGTCATCGCCCTGGTCGCGGGGCTCGCGGGTGCCCTGCTCATCTGGGTGGCGACCGTGGTCACGGACCGATGGCGGCATCCCAGCCCGGGACACCGCGGGAGCGCCGGGGGACAATGACGGGGTGACCTCAGGCCCCGATGCGCCGGCGGCGCGCGATATCCGGGTGACCCTGTCGACCTCCTCGGTCTTCCCCGAGTCGACTGCGTCGGCCTTCGATATTGCCTCGCGGCTCGGTTACGACGGGGTCGAGGTCATGGTGATGACCGACGCGGCGAGCCAGGATCCCGCCGCCCTGCAGCGGCTTCGCGACCACTACGCACTGCCCATCGACTCCGTGCACGCCCCGTGCCTGCTCGTCACTCAGCGCGTGTGGGGGACCGACCCGTGGGGCAAGCTGCTGCGCGCGCGCGATGCCGCCGAGACGCTGGGCGCCTCCACCGTGGTCGTGCACCCGCCGTTTCGCTGGCAGCGCGACTACGCGCGGGAGTTCGTCCGCGGCCTCGAGCGGATGATGGACGAGACCGACGTGCAGTTCGCCGTCGAGAACATGTACCCCTGGCGCGCGCGCTCCCGAGAGATCGCCGCCTACCTCCCGGGCTGGGATGTCCGCGACGAGGACTACCCCCACACCACCGTGGACCTGTCGCACACCTCGGTGTCCGGCACGGACCCCCTCGTGATGGCGCGCGACCTCGGCGAGCGCCTGCGTCATGTGCACCTCGCCGACGGCAGCGGATCCAATCGCGACGAGCACCTCATCCCCGGACGCGGGCAGCAGCCCTGCGCGGAGTTCCTCGAATCCCTCGCCGCCTCCGGCTACGACGGCACCGTGTGCGTCGAGGTCTCCACCCGGCGGGCCGCCTCGCGCGAGGCCCGCGAGGCCGACCTGGCGGAGGCCCTCGCCTTCGCGCGACTGCACCTCGCGGTGCCGCCCGCTCCCGCGCCTAGAGTGAGCCCGTGACCTCCGACGCGTCCGAGGGTGAGTCCGCTGAGGGTCGCCCTGCGCCGTCCGGACTCGATCCGGCCCGTGATGCCGTGCTCGCGGCGGCCCGCAGCGCCTTCGCGGCGCGCGGCTATGCGCGCACGACGTACAAGGGAGTGGCCGCGGCGGCGGGCATCGCGCCCGCGGTCCTGCGCAAGTACTACGCGTCGAAGGGCGACCTCTTCGCCGCAGCGCTGAAGCTGCCCACGGATCCGGCCGCGGCGATCCCCGCGCTGCTCGCGCCCGGCGTCGAGGGCCTGGGCGAGCGGCTCGTGCGCTTCACCCTCGACACCCTGGGCGACCCGGAGGTCCGCGAGGACCTGCTCGCCATGGTGCGGGCCGGCGCTTCGGCCGCGCAGGTGACGAAGTCCCTGCAGGAATACCTGGAAATCAACGTGGTCGACCGCGTGGTCACCGCGGTCGGCGTGCCCGATGCGCGCATGCGCGTGGCGCTCATCACGTCGTACCTCATCGGCCTGGCCGCCTCCCGCTACATCCTGCGCATCGAGCCGCTGGCCTCCGCGCCGGAGGAGCAGGTGGTGCGCATGGTCGCTCCCACCATCCAGGCGCTGCTCGATCCGCGCGTCCCGCTCCCGGGAGGTCCCTCGTGATCGCAGTCCTCGGCGCCGGCGTCATGGGCGAGGTCTTCATCGCCGGCCTCATCCGCGGCGGCACCGCACCCGAGCGCATCGTCATCTCGGAGAAGCGCACCGAGCGCGCGCAGGAGATCGCGCAGCGGTACGGCGTGCGGGCCGTGTCGCCGGCCGAGGCGGTCGCCGAGGCGGCCACCGTGCTGCTCGTCACCAAGCCCCAGGACATGGCCGAGCTCCTCGCGGAGATCGGCCCGCGGCTCGCGGATGGCACCGTCGTGGTGTCGCTGGCCGCGGGCATCCGGCTGCAGACCCTGGAGGCCGCGGTGCCCGCCGGCGTCGCGGTCGTCCGCGGCATGCCCAACACCCCCGCGCTGGTCGACCAGGGGATCACCGCGATCTCGCTGGGCCGCTCGTGCAACGCGGTGCAGGCAGAGTACGTCGAGAGCCTGCTGTCGGCCGTGGGCCCGGTCGTGCGGGTGCCCGAGGACCTACAGGACGCGGTGACCTCGACCTCGGGCAGCGGTCCGGCATACGTCTTCCTGCTCATCGAGTCGATGACGGCAGCTGCCATCGAGCTAGGCGTCGACGCCGAGACCGCACGCACCCTCGTCGTGCAGACGGTGCTGGGGGCGGCGACGATGGCCGCGCAGCCGGGTGCCGACGCGGCGACCCTGCGCCAGCAGGTCACCTCGCCCAAGGGCACCACCGCAGCGGCCCTGGCGACCTTCGAGGCCGGCGGCTTCCGCGAGCTCGTGCTGGCGGCCATGACGGCCGCCCGCGACCGCGGCCGGGAGCTGGGTGGCGGATGAGCGACGCTCTCACCGTCGTCTGGGACGACGGGCTGCGCGCCTACGACTTCGGCCCCGGCCATCCGCTGGCGCCCATCCGCGTGCAATTGGCCATGCGACTGGCTACCGACTTCGACCTCCTGAATGCCGCGCACGTCACGGTGCACAACCCGGTGGCCCCGGCCACCGCAGAGGACCTCGCGCGCGTCCACGAGTCGACGTACATCGAGGCCGTGAAGCGCGCCTCCGACGATCCGCGGACGACGGACCCGCTGCGTGGCCTCGGCACCTCCGACGACCCGGTGTTCGCCGGCATGCACGCGGCGTCATCCCTCGTCGCCGGCGCCACGATGGCGGCCGCGCGTGCCGTGCACTCGGGGAGCGCGCAGCATGCGATCAACATCGCCGGCGGCCTGCACCACGCGATGCCGGGGTCCGCGAGCGGCTTCTGCATCTACAACGACATCGGGGTGGCCATCGCCTGGCTCCTGGACCAGGGCATCGAGCGGATCGCCTATCTGGACGTCGATGTCCACCACGGCGACGGCGTCCAGGCGATGTTCTACGACGACCCCCGCGTCCTCACGATCTCGGTCCACGAGGATCCGCGGACGCTCTTCCCCGGCACGGGTTTCCCCTGGGAGACCGGCGGCCCCCGGGCCCCCGGCACGGCCGTCAACATCGCCCTCCCGGCCGGCACTGGAGACCAGGGGTGGCTGCGCGCGTTCCACGCGGTCGTGCCGCCGCTGCTGGAGAGCTTCGATCCGCAGGTCATCGTGAGCCAGCATGGCTGCGACAGCCACTTCGAGGACCCGCTCGCGCACCTCACACTCTCCATCGACGGTCAGCGCATGTCGTATGAGGCCATCCATCGCTGGGCCCATCGCTTCTGCGATGGCCGCTGGATCGCGGTCGGCGGCGGCGGCTACGAGTGGGTGAACGTCGTACCGCGCGCGTGGACGCATCTCATCGCGGAAGCCGCCGGCACGCCGATCAACCCGGAGTCCGAGACGCCCGAGTCGTTTCGCTCGTATGTGACGGATGCCCTGGGCAGGCCGGGACCCGCGCACATGACCGACGGCCGTCACCCGTGGCCCAAGCCCTTCGATCAGGGCTTCGATCCGGGTGATCCCGTGGACGCAGCGATCCTCGCCACGCGATCCGCGGTATTCCCAAGCCACGGCCTGATGGCGGACCCGGACCCCTGGTTCTAGCCCCCCGGGGGAGGGACTTTCGGTCCGGTGCCTCATGCCACTAGGCTCCAATCCCAGGATTCCGCGTGACGCCGCGACCAACGTGCAGTAGCGTCTCGCCGACGCCAGTGCCCCGCCGGGGGCGAGACGACAGGAGCGACAGATGAGCGGTGGACCCGAGCGCCCCCTTGCGGAGGTGCGCTTCCTCACTGTCGCCGAGGTCGCATCCCTGATGCGCGTGTCCAAGATGACCGTCTACCGGCTCGTGCACGGTGGCGAGCTCCCCGCCGTGCGCGTCGGCCGCTCGTTCCGCGTCCCGGAGCAGGCCGTGCATGACTACCTGCGCTCCTCCTACATCGAGGCCGGCTGACCCAACCGCTTCACGGTGTCCGCGGTCGGGTAGGGTCGTGGCCCTACCAGACTGAATGAGGTAACCGATGGGTTCGGTGGTCAAGAAGCGCCGCAAGCGCATGGCCAAGAAGAAGCACCGCAAGTTGCTCAAGCGCACTCGCGTGCAGCGCCGCAACAAGAAGTAGGTCTTCATGGGTCGCGTCGTGCTCGTCACCGGCGCCGCCCGCCACCTTGGCGGGCTGATGACCCGCACCCTGGCCCGGGACCCCTCCGTCGATCGTGTCATCGGCGTCGACGTCGTCCCCCCCAGTCGCGGCCTCGGAGAGGCTGAATTCGTCCGGGCCGACATCCGCAATCCCGTCATCGGCAAGGTCATCCGCTCCGCCGACGTGGACACGGTCGTCCACATGGGCGTCATCGCCACCCCCCTGCAGGCCGGGGGCCGGGCGGCGATGAAGGAGATCAACGTCATCGGCACCATGCAGCTCCTGGCGGCCTGCCAGAAGTCCGACACGGTCGAGCGCCTCGTCGTGAAGTCCACCTCCTGGGTCTACGGGTCCGGTCCGCGCGACCCTGCGCTCTTCACCGAGGAGATGGCCCCGAAGCATCCGCCGTCCTCGGGCTGGGCCAAGGACTCCCTGGAGGTCGAGGGCTACGTCCGCGGCTTCGGTCGGCGCCGACCCGACGTGTCGGTCACGACCCTGCGCTTCGCCAACATCATCGGCCCGCGCATCGACACGGCGATGACGGCGTACTTCTCGCTCCCGCTCGTCCCCACGGTCATGGGCTTCGACGCGCGCCTGCAGTTCGTCCACGAGGACGACAGCATCGAGGCCCTGCGCATCTCGGCCCTAGGCCCCGGCTCGGGGGTCTTCAACGTCGCCGGCGACGGCATCCTCACCGCCACCCAGGCCATCCGGCGGGCCGGCCGCCTGTGGGTCGAGGTGCCCCGCCCCCTGCTCGGGATCGTCGGTCGCAGCCTGAGCCCGACCGGCCTGGTGGACTTCTCCACGGAGCAGGTGCGCTTCCTCACCTATGGCCGGGCCCTCGACACCACCCGCGCCCGCGAGCAGTTGGGGTTCACCCCCCGCCATTCGACGGCCGAGGCCTTCGAGTCCTTCGTCGACGGTCGCGGCCTGCGCGACCAGATCCCCGCGCGGGCACTGGCCGGAGTGCGCAGCGGGCTCCTGCAGGTGGCCGCACTGGTCCCGGGAGCGGGTCATGCCTGAGGCCCAGGTGATCCCGATGGACGGCGGTCGGCGTCGTCCGCCGATGCGTCCGGTGGCGGACCTCCCGGGGCGCGGCTTCGTCGACTTCCTGCGTCGCCGGATCGCCGGCGACTTCGAGGTGGACGACTTCGGCTTCGATCCCGACCTCACCGATCACGTCCTGCTCGCGCCGTTGCGGCCGGTCTTCGAGCGCTGGTTCCGGGTCGAGGTGCGCGGTCTCGAGAACGTGCCCGACGAGGGCGCGGCGCTCGTCGTGGCCAACCACTCGGGCACCATCGCTATCGACTCGCTCATGGCGCAGCTGGCCCTGCACGATCGTCATCCCGCCCGTCGCCACCTGCGCATGCTCGGGGCGGACCTGGTCTTCCAGACGCCGTTCCTCGGCGAGATCGCGCGCAAGGCCGGCCACACCCTGGCCTGCATGCCCGATGCCGAGCGATTGCTGCGCGCGGGCGAGGTCGTCGGGGTGTGGCCGGAGGGCTTCAAGGGCATCGGCAAGCCCTTCAGCGAGCGCTACAAGCTGCAGCGCTTCGGTCGCGGCGGCTTCGTCTCGGCGGCCCTGCGCACGCGCAGCCCGATCATCCCCACGGCCATCGTCGGGGCCGAGGAGATCTACCCGATGCTCGCCAACATCGCCCCGCTCGCGCGGCTGCTCGGGCTGCCCTACTTCCCGGTGACCCCCACCTTCCCCTGGCTTGGTCCGCTCGGACTCATCCCGCTGCCGAGCCGGTGGATCATCGCCTTCGGCGAGCCCATCCCCACGGCCGACATCGCGGAGAGCGCGGCGGAGGATCCGATGGCGGTCCTCGAGCTCACCGACCGAGTGCGCGAGAACATCCAGCAGGCGCTCTATCGCATGCTCGTGCAGCGCGACGGCGTCTTCTAGCGGCGGGCGACGCGGCCTGCGGCATAGCCGGCGGCCATCCCGACGGCCACGCCCATGCCGCCGAGCATGATGGGCACCGCGGCCTTGCGCACCTTCTCCCGGCGTCGGTAGTCCCGGATCTGCCAGCCGTTGTCGCGGGCCACCTGGCGCAGGGTGGAGTCGGGATTCACCGCCACGGGATTTCCGACGAGCGTGAGCATCGGGATGTCGTTGGCGGAGTCGGAGTAGGCCGAGCATCGCGAGAGGTCCAGCCCCTCGCGCTCGGCGATGGCGCGCACCGCCTCGGCCTTGGCCATCCCGTGGAGCGGAGCGCCGACGAGGTGGCCGGTGTAGACGCCGTCGCGCACCTCGGCCACCGACCCGAGGGCCCCGGTGAGCCCGAGGCTCTTGGCGATGATGGTGGCGAGCTCGACCGGGGTTGCGGTCACGAGCCACACGCGCTGCCCAGCATCCAGGTGGCCCTGAGCCAGGGCCAGCGTGCCGGGGATGAGCTTGTCGTGCATCTCGTCGGTGAAGATCTCCTCGCCGAGCTCGACGAGCTCGCTCACGCGGCGACCCTGGACGAAGGACAGCGCGGACTCCGTGGCCGACGCCATGTCCTCGAGATCCTCGGACCCGCTCACGACGAACTTCACCTGCCGGCGCCCGAAGTCGACGATCTCGGGAAGGCTGAAGAACTTGCGGCGGGCGAGGCCGACGGCGAAGTGGAAGATGCTCGCCCCGCGCATGATGGTGTTGTCGACGTCGAAGAAGGCGGCCCCCGTGGGGTCGGTCGGGATCGACAGCCCGTCGGCCACATCGGCTGCGGCAGCCGCTGCCTGCCCCGCCTGGCGATAGGAGGGCAGGACCGCGGACGCGCGTCGGGGCATGCCGTCAGGGTAGTCAGGGGTCCGGCAGACTGGCACTCATGCGCGAGGCCCGGGTGCTCCTCATCGGCAAGCCCGAGTGCCACCTGTGCGAGGAGGCCCGGGAGGTAGTGGCCTCCGTGTGCGCCGACCTGGGTGTCGACTGGGTCGAGGCCTCGATCCTCGATGATCCCGGCCTGGCGGACCTCTACTGGGAGCGCATCCCGGTGACCCTGGTCGATGGCGTGGAGCACGACTTCTGGCGGGTGGATGCGGAGCGCCTACGGGCCGCCCTAGTGTCCGAAAATCGGTGACTCACGTCCGCTTAACTTTGTCCTCTCCGTTCACAAGTCCCTACCCTGGAGTGCCCATTCGCCTCCGATAGGTCTCCACCGTGTCCTTCTCCCCGCCGCGACGTCGTGATGACGTCCCCACGGCGACCCTCGAGCGCCTGCCCCTGTACCTGCAGGTGCTGGGCGCCCTGGCGGATCAAGGCGTGCGGACCGTCTCCTCCCAGGACCTGGCCGAGCGCGCCGGGGTGACCAGCGCCAAGCTCCGCAAGGACCTGTCCTTCCTCGGCACCTTCGGCACCCGCGGGGTGGGCTACGACGTGGCCTACCTGCACCGCGCGATCGGGGAGTGGCTGGGCGTCATGGAGCCCCTCGACGTGGTCATCGTCGGCATCGGCAACCTCGGCCACGCGCTGGCGACGTACCGCGGCTTCGACAGCCGCGGCTTCCGCATCGTGGCGCTCATCGACATCGACCCTTCGCGCGTGGGCCTGCAGGTCGAGTGCGGTGACGGGCACCTGCGCATTCGACCCCTGGCCGATCTCGCCGAGGTGGCGCGCTCAGCGCAGATCGGCGTCATCGCGACGCCCGACAACGCCGCGCAGTCCGTCTGCGACCGGCTGGTGGCGGCCGGCGTGCGCAGCATCCTCACGTTCGCGCCGCGCGTCCTCGTCGTCCCTGAAGGCGTCGAGGTACGCCGCATCGATCTCGGTGTCGAGCTGCAGATCCTGGCCTTCCGAGAACGCCGACCCGGGGCGGTGAGCGCATGACCGCTCGCCCGCCCGGCCTCTAGGCGGCCCGCCCGCCGGCCGCCCGGCACCACTGTCCACCCGCACACCACTACGGCAAAGGGGAATCCGCCCCGTGAGCACCACACGTACGAAGAAGAAGGTCGGCCCGGTCGCGTTCGTCGCGGCCGGTCCCGGCGACCCCCAGCTCGTCACCCTGCGCGCAGCGGACCTGCTGCGCTCGGCCGACACGATCATCGCGGACTTCGACGCGGTGAGCCTGGCCCAGGGCTTCGTCGGTCCCGAGTGCGAGCTCGTCGCGGCCGTGGACGCGAAGGGTCTGCCGCTGGACCACGCCGGTCGCGCCAAACTCGTTGTCGACGCCGCCCGCGAGGGGCACCGCACCGTGCGGCTCCTCTCCGGTGATCCCGTCCTCGACGGCTCGCTCGCCGTGGAGGCCGCGGCTCTGCGCAAGGCGAAGGTCTCCTTCGAGGTCGCTCCCGGGGTCAGCATTGCTACGGCCGTGCCCGCCT
This sequence comes from Candidatus Nanopelagicales bacterium, assembly GCA_051007175.1. GTDB lineage: Bacteria > Actinomycetota > Actinomycetes > S36-B12 > S36-B12 > Mxb001. The sequence goes on along the minus strand of JBPCSL010000209.1, from coordinate 10,663 downwards.
ACGCCGGCTTCGGCCTCACCGGACGTCGCAGTCGTGAGGTGCACATCATCAGCGCGGGCGATCCCGATATCGACTGGTCTCCGCTGGCGCGCGACCGGGTGACCGTCATCGTCCTCGACGGCGCCGATGCCGCCGCGGCGATCGCCAAGTCGCTCATGGGCGCCGGCCGCGCACCCGAGACGCCCATCGCCGTCACCCGCGGGGGCACCACGGTCGAGCAGCGCTCCATCGTGTCCACCCTCGACGACGTGGCCAATGCCGTGAAGCTCGCCAAGCAGGCCGGCCCCGGCATGGTGGTCGTGGGCGAGGTCATCACCCAGCGCGATCGCCTCGCCTGGTTCGAGGTGAAGCCGCTCTTCGGCTGGCGCGTGCTCGTGCCGCGCACTCAGGAGCGCTCCGACGACCTGCTCGAGCGGCTCGAACTTCTCGGCGCCATCCCGGTCGAGGTGCCCACCATCTCCGTGGAGCCGCCGCGCACCCCGCAGCAGATGGACCGCGCCATCCACGGCCTGGTGTCGGGCCGCTTCGAGTGGATCGGCTTCACCAGCGTGAACGCCGTGCGCGCCGTGCGCGAGAAGCTCGAGCAGTACGGCCTCGACGCGCGCTCCTTTGCCGGCCTGAAGGTGGCCGCCATCGGCGACACCACCGCCGATGCGCTCGTGCAGTTCGGTGTCAAGCCCGATCTCGTGCCCGAGGGCGAGCAGTCGACGCAGGCACTCCTCGACGAGTGGCCGACGTACGACTCGCTGGTCGACCCCATCAACCGGGTCTTCCTGCCTCGCGCCGATATTGCGACCGAGACGCTCGCGGCCGGGCTCGCGGAGCTCGGCTGGGAGGTCGAGGACGTCACCGCCTACCGCACCGTCCGCGCGGCGCCGCCGCCGGCCGAGACGCGCGAGGCGATCAAGTCGGGCGGATTCGACGCGGTCCTCTTCACGTCGAGCAGCACGGTGCGCAACCTCGTCGGCATCGCGGGCAAGCCCCACACGACGACCGTGGTGGCCTGCATCGGGCCGCAGACGGCGAAGACCGCTGAGGAGCACGGCCTGCGGGTCGACGTACTCGCCGAGGAGTCCACCCTGGCGTCCCTCATCGAGGCACTCGCCCAGCACGGCGATGAGCTGCGCATCGCGGCCGAGGAGAACGGCGAGGCGACTTGGCGTCCCAGCCGTCGTCGCGCCGCCGCTCGCCGCAAGGCCACCTGATCGGGATGTCCGACGACACGGTGGTGCACCTGCTGCGCCACGGCGAGGTGCACAACCCCACCGGGGTCCTCTACGGGCGCCTTCCCGGCTTCCACCTGTCCGAGCGCGGGCAGGCGATGGCCGAGCAGGCCGCGCAGGCGCTGCGCGACCGCGACGTCACCTACATCGTCTCGTCGCCGATGGAGCGCGCCCAGGAGACCGCGTCCCCGATCGCGGCCGCCCACGGCCTCGACATCGCGATCGACGAGCGGGTGATCGAGGCCGGCAACATCTTCGAGGGCCAGCGCGTGGGCGTCGGCGATGGCGTGCTGCGGCAGCCGAAGGCGTGGCGCCACCTGTGGAATCCCTTCACGCCGTCCTGGGGGGAGCCCTACGACGAACTCGCCGCCCGCATGCGCGCGGCGGTCGAGGCGGCACGCGATCAGGCCCAGGGCCATGAGGCCGTCATCATCAGTCACCAGCTGCCCATCTGGATCTCGCGCCTCGACCACGAGAACCGCCGCCTGTGGCACGACCCGCGCAAGCGCGAGTGCTCCCTGGCCTCGCTGACCTCCCTGCGCTTCGAGGGCGATCGCCTCGCGGCCATCGAGTACTCCGAACCGGCCGCCGACCTGCTGCCGGGTGCCCGCGGCCGCGGCGCCTAGCGCGTGTGAGCATGGTGGGCATGGGCCGTCTCCCCGTGGTCATCGTGGCCGGTTGCCTCGCGGTCCTCGGGCTCGCCGGGTGCCGGGCTGCGGCCGACGCGGGCACCGGCACGGCGTTCGTCGCCGGAGACGGCTCCATCGTGCTGCTGGCGCCGCAGGATCGGGTCGCTGCGCCCGACCTCAGCGGGCCGACCCTCGACGGCGGCACCTTCTCGCTCGCCGACCACCGCGGGGAGGTCGTCGTGCTCAATGTGTGGGCGTCCTGGTGCGCGCCGTGCCGCGCCGAGGCGCCGACGCTGGAGTCCCTGTGGACCGACGTGCAGGGCGACGGCGTGCAGTTCGTCGGCCTCGACACCCGCGACACCGCCGCCGCCGCGACAGCATTCGTGGAGAACTACGGCATTACCTACCCCAATGTCGTCGACACCGACGGCCGCTTGCAGTTGCTCTTCGGCGACAGCCTCCCGCCGCAGGCCATCCCGTCGACCGTTGTCATTGATCGGGATGGGCGGGTGGCCGGGCGGATTCTCGGCCGGGCCAGCGAGTCGTCGCTGCGAGGTCTCATCGAGCCCCTGCTGGCGGAAGGCTCCCCGAGCCCCTCATGAGCATCCCGGAGACCGTCGCCAGCGGCAGCCTCATCCTCGCGATGCTGCTCGCCTTCGCCGCGGGCGTCGTGTCCTTCGCGAGCCCGTGCGTGCTGCCCCTCGCCCCCGGATACCTCTCTTATGTCACCGGCCTCACGGGCGCGGAACTCGCCGAGGGCGGTGCCGCGCGCAAGAGCCGCGTGCTGCTCGGCAGCATCCTCTTCGTCCTCGGCTTCTCCGTCGTCTTCGTCTCCTACGGCCTGCTCTTCGGCGGCCTGGGCTCGCTGCTCCTGCAGTACCAGGACGTCATCACGCGCGTGCTCGGCGTCGTCGTCATCGTGCTGGGCCTGGCCTTCATGGGCCTGATCCCGGGCCTCCAGCGCGAGTGGCGCCTGCATCGCATGCCGTCGTACAGCCTGTGGGGCGCCCCCGTGCTGGGCCTTCTCTTCGGGCTCGGGTGGACCCCCTGCATCGGCCCCGCGCTCGCCGCGGTGCAGAGCCTCGCCTTCACCGAGGGCAGTGCGGCGCGCGGAGCCCTGCTCTCGCTGGTCTACTGCCTCGGCCTGGGGCTGCCCTTCATCCTGCTGGGGCTGCTCTTCCGTCAGGCGGCGGGCACGCTGTCATGGGTGCGCCGGCACTACCTGCTCATCATGCGCATCGGCGGCGGCCTGCTCGTGCTCATCGGCGTGCTGCTCGTGACCGGGATCTGGAACGACGTCACCATCTGGATGCGCACCCTGGTGCCCGGCTTCGAGACCGCCCTGTGATGTCCGCGACACCGGCGGCGCTGCGGGCTGCGCGTACCTTCGGCAGACTGGCAGGGATATGAGCGCGACCGATCTCGCGGCGCCGCCGGCCCAGGAGCCGAGCGGCCCTCCGCCGCTGAGCACGGGCGGCTTCCTGCGATGGTGCTGGCGGCAGCTCACGAGCATGCGCATCGCGCTCATCCTGCTCTTCCTGCTCGCGATCGCGGCCATCCCCGGCACCGTGCTGCCGCAGCGGGGCGCCGACCCGATCCGCGTCTCGGACTGGATCGCCGGCAACCCCACGTGGGGGCCTGTGCTCGATCGCCTGGGCTTCTTCGACGTGTTCGCCGCGCCGTGGTTCGCGGCGATCTACCTGCTGCTCTTCATCTCCGTCATCGGCTGCGTCGTCCCCAGGACGCGCCATCACTGGAAGGCGATGCGCGCTGCCCCTCCGCCGGCCCCGCGCAATCTCGACCGCCTCGCGGGCCATCGGTCGTGGACCGTCGACGTCGCACCGCAGCAGCTCCTCGACGAGGCCGAGGCCGACCTGCGCCGGCGGCGCTGGCGCGTCACGCGCGGGGAGGGCTGGGTCGCCGCGGAGAAGGGCTACCTGCGCGAGACCGGCAACCTGCTCTTCCATGCGGCACTCATCGCGCTGCTCGTGTCGGTCGCCTACGGCTCGCTCTTCGGCTGGCGCGGCAACGTGATCGTGCGCGAGGGCACCGGCTTCTCCGACACGCTCACGCAGTACGACGCGTGGGGAGGGGGGCGCCTCGTCGACCCCGCCGATCTCCCGCCCTTCGCCTTCACTCTCGACGACTTCCGTGTGGAGTTCGAGCGCAGCGAATCCCAGCGAGGGGCGCCGCGCCTTTTCGAGGCCGATCTCGCGGTGCAGCCCACTCCCGGGGCGCCGATCGAGCAGACCACGGTCCGCGTCAACCAGCCCCTGACTGTCGACGGCGCGAAGGTCTTCCTTGTCGGCCACGGATACGCGCCCGTGCTCGTGCTCAAGGACGCTCTGGGCCGAGTCGTCAACGACCAGGGCGTCGTGTTCCTCCCGCAGGACGGCAACTTCACGTCTACCGGCGTACTCAAGGCACCCGACGCGACACCGGCAATCGGCATCCAGGGCCTCTTCCTGCCGACGGCGGCGCTCGATGACGTGCGCGGGCCTCATTCCACCTTCCCCGGTCCGGATGACCCGGCGGTCTTCCTCTCGGCGTGGGCGGGCGACCTCGGCCTCGACAGCGGCGTTCCGCAGAGCATCTATCGGCTCGACACGTCCAAGATGAACCAACTCGGCCTCGAGGCGCTGCGCCCCGGGCAGACCTGGGATCTGCCCGGCGGCAACGGGTCGGTGGAGTTCACCGGCTACGAGCGCTGGGCGTCGTTCCAGATCGCGCACGATCCCGGCAAGGAGCCCGCGCTGGCGAGCGCGATCCTGGCCCTGGTCGGCCTCACGATGTCGCTCTTCATCCGCCGTCGACGGCTATGGGTGCGTGCGCGCGAGGACGAGAGCGGGGCTACCGTGGTCTCCGTCGCCGGCCTCATGCGCAGCGACGAGGGCGATCTCGGCCCCGACATCGATGAGCTGTCGGCGGCCCTGGGCACGAAGGGAGCGGCGCGATGAGCCCGACCTCGCTGGCGGAGTGGAGCAACCTCGCTGTCTACTCCTCGATGCTCGTGCTCACCGTTGCCTTCATCGCCTTCGCCGTGGGCTTTGCCGCTCGCGGCCAGCGCGTGAGCGCGCCCGAGGCGAAGGTGCCGGTCGGTGCGGGTGCTCCGGTGCCGGCCGACGGTGCCGTGGTCTCCGGCGATGCCGACCTCATCGTCCCGGCTGACAAGGAGGCGGGACGCCGCGCGGGCAACATCGGGCTGTCCCTCACCTGGCTGGCCTTCGGCATCCTCATGGTCGGCCTCGTGCTGCGCGGCCTGTGGGCCGGACGGGTGCCCTGGGGCAACATGTACGAGTTCTCCCTCGCGTCTGCCGCGGGCATCCTCGCGGTCTACCTCGGGATCTCGCTGTGGCGCGATGTGCGCTGGCTCGGCCTCTTCGTCACCGGTGCGACGCTGCTGACTCTCGGTCTTGCGGTCACGGTGCTCTACACCGAGGCCGCCCAGCTTGTGCCCGCGCTGAAGTCCTGGTGGCTCCTCATCCACGTCTCCGCGGCGGTGATCTGCGGTGGGGCCTTCACGGTCGCTGCGGGCATCACCGTGCTCTACCTGTGGCGCGACCGTGCGGAGCGCCGGGGCCGGGTGACGGGGATGGTGGCCAAGCTGCCGGACGCCGCTCGCCTCGACACGCTCGCCTACCGCATCCTCGCCTTCGCCTTCCCGCTGTGGACCTTCGCCGTCATCGCCGGGGCGATCTGGGCGGAGAACGCCTGGGGTCGCTACTGGGGCTGGGATCCCAAGGAGACCTGGGCCTTCATCACGTGGGTGATCTACGCCGGCTACCTGCATGCGCGCTCGACGGCCGGGTGGAGGGGGCGTCGCGCGGCGTACATCTCCCTGCTGGGGTTCGCGGCATTCCTCATCAACTACTTCGGGGTCAACCTCTTCGTTAACAGCCTGCACTCGTATTCCGGGATGTAGTCGCTGGCAAGGTTGCCCGCACGAGTCGCGGCACCTTGTGGATAGCCGCCGGCAGCGACCTCCGGCGACGCCTTCTCTGCCCTGAAAGCGTCACCCGGTGGCACTTTTAGGGCAGAGAACGGCCCGCAATCCGCACCGCTGGCAAGGTTGCCCGCACGAATCGCGGCACCTTGTGGAAAGCGCCGGTGGCAAGGTTGCCCGCAGGAATCGCCGCCACCTGTGGACGATGGCCGCCGAGGAAGCTAGGCCGGGGCCTCGCCACTCTCCTCGCGCCGGCGGCGCATCTTCTCGGCCCAGGCATCATCCCCGAGCTGGCGCAGGAACGCCGGATCGTCGTCAGGAGCCACCGGCCCCCGGCGCCGCCAGCCGCGGCGGCGCCCGTCGGGTCGCGGCTTGCCCCCGAGCAGCCAGAGGAGGCCGCCGATGAGCGGTAGCAGGATCACGATGAGCAGCCAGACGTACTTCGGCAGGGTCCGGGTCGTCGTGCGGGGGGTGCGCAGCACGTCGACGATGAACCAGATGTAGACGGCCAGGCCGAGAAGGATCAGGGCGACCCGCAGCATGCGCACCTCCTTTCGTCGCCCAGCGTAACCCCGAATCGCGGGAGTGCACCTCCCGTGCCTACCGTGGGGCCGTGCGCGGCATCGTCCTCTACACCGGCCTGCGGCTGGCCCTGCTCGCCATCGTCTGGCTGCTCATCCAGGCCGTCACCCCGCTGCGCGGGCTCCTCGCCGCGGCGGCAGCGATCGTCGTGTCCGGACTCATCAGCTTCATTGCCCTCGACCGACCGCGTAACCAGGCGAGCTCGGGGTTCTTCGGGATCTTCCGCGGCATCGACGAGCGCATCGAGCGCAGTCGCACCGCCGAGGACTATGACGACCCCGCCGAGACGGTGGCCGTCCTAGGAGAGGGCGAGGCCCAGCCCGAGCAGCAGACCGTAGCCGAGGGTGAGCAGCCCGGTCCCCTGCAGGACCGGGATCAGGGCGCGCCCGGCAGCCCCGCGTGACACGGCCATGACCGGTCGGATCGCCAGCGGCAGCGCCAGCACTCCCAGCCACGCGTAGGTGAGGCCCAGGCCGTGCGGGACGGCCATCGGCGGGATGACGGCGAAGGCCGACACCACGAGGACCACGTACAGGATGCGCGTCCCTCGATCGCCGAGCCGCACCGCGAGCGTGCGCTTGCCCACAGTGGCATCCGTCGGGATGTCGCGGAGGTTGTTGGCCACGAGGATCGCACAGATCACCGCGCCGACCCCGAGTGAAGAGACCCATGCCGCCGTGGTGAACCGGAGTGCCTGGATGTACGCCGTGCCGACGACGGGGACGATGCCGAAGAACACGAAGACGAAGATCTCGCCAAGCCCGAGGTAGCCGTAGGGCTTAGGGCCACCGGTGTAGAGCCACGCCGCCGCGAGCGCGGCCGCACCGACGAGAAGCAGCCACCATTGGCCGGTGATGACGACGATGGCGAGACCGGCCAGCGCGCACACCGCAAGGGACGCGATCGCGGCGAGACGCACCTGCGACGCCGAGGCCAGCCCCTGCCCGACGAGGCGCACCGGCCCGACCCGCTCGCGGTCGGTCCCGCGCACGCCGTCGCTGTAGTCGTTGGCGTAGTTGACGCCGACCTGCGCTGCGAGCATGACGATGAGCGCAAGGAGTGCCAGCGCGGGCCGCAGGCCATCGGCGGCGGCCGCCGCGCCGGTCCCGACGGCGATCGGTGCGATGGCGGCCGGCAGCGTGCGCGGCCGTGCGCCCTCTACCCATTCCGACGCGGTGGCCATCAGGAATCCCCTGCCTCTCGACGAAGGCGTGCGCGATCGACTTTGCCATTGGGGAGTAGGGGCAGGGCGTCGATCTGCACGACCTCCGGCCGCGCCGCGCCGCCCAGTCGCTCGGCGACCAGCGGCGCGATCGCCGAGAGGCCGGCGTCATCGGCCATCGCAACGAACGCCACGATGCGATGCCCCTGCCGGGCGTCGGGCACCGCGACGACCGCGGCCTCGCGCACGCCGAACTCCGATCGCACGACGGCCTCGACCGGACCGAGGGCGACATTCACCCCGCGCACGATCACCACGTCGTCGATGCGCCCGAGGATGCGCAGGCGTCCGTCGGCCCACTCCCCGTGGTCGTTCGTGCGGAATGCGCGGACGCTTCCCGTGCCGTGGAAGGCCTCGGCCGTCTCCGCGGGCAGCCCGCGATAGCCCGCGGCGACCTGCGCGCCGATCACCGTGACGCGGCCATCGAGCGCGATCTCGATCGACGTCCCCGGCAGAGGGGCACCGTCGTAGACGCAGCCGCCGGTCGTCTCCGTCATGCCGTACGTCGTCACCAGCGCGATGCCGGCCTCGCGGGCGCGGATCGCGAGATCGTCCGGCGTCGCGGCGGCGCCCACGATGACGGCGGTCGCGCGACCCAGCCACCGGATGGCGGCCGGCGAGTCGAGGACGTCGGCGAGCTGGGTGGGCACCAGCGAGATCGCGAACGGCTCGGCCACCGGCACGGCGCACAGGTCCTCGACGCGGAAGGGCGCAGCGCCGCCGATGGAGTCCATCGCGTGCAACGGCGTTCCCGAAAGGTGCGCGCGCACGAGTGCCCCGAACCCGCCGATCGAGGTCACCGGCAGGGCGAGGACCCAGGCGCACGCGCGTAGTCCGGGGACCTGCGCCCACGATGCCTCGACCGCGGCGCGCAGGTTGGCGCGGGTGATGAGGACGCCACGCGGGGTGCCCGTGGATCCGCTGGTGGCGGCCACGATCGCGGTGTCCTCGGGGTCGACGGGCTCCCCGCCGGGGCTCACCGCGGACCGCACCATCTGCGAGTACTCGGGCGACACGTGGCGCGACGGCGCCGGGACCAGGGCGAAGGGCGGTCCGTCGCCGTCCATGCGCTCTGCGAGCGCGGCCTGCACCGCGGCCACGCCGGCTAGGCCAGGGGCGACGTCCACCTCGAGTAGGGGGAGTGCCGCCATGCGCATGAGCGTAGGGCTGACTAGGTTGGGGCGCGTCATCCACATGGGAGGAGCCCCCGTGGCCCAGGAGTTCGACTCGCGGAACCGGTATCCGCTGCCGCCGGTCGTCGCCGAGGGCAGCCCCGCCTTCACGGACCCGGCGTACTCCAGCATCGTGCCGGCCTGCGAGTGGGTGAGTGCCGGCGACTACGGCGATATCCGCTACGAGCTCTCCACCGGTGACGCCCAGGGCATCGCGAAGCTCACCATCAATCGCCCCCACAAGCGCAATGCCTTCCGGCCGCAGACCCTCTTCGAGCTCTCCGACGCCATGAACCGCGCTCGCGACGACGACTCGGTCGGCGTCATCGTCCTCACCGGGCAGGGTGACTGGGCCTTCTGCAGTGGTGGCGACCAGATGATCCGCGGGGACGATGGCTACATCGGCGACGACGACATCGCGAAGAAGGGCATCGGCCGCCTCAACGTCCTCGACCTCCAGGTCCAGATCCGGCGTACGCCGAAGCCGGTGGTGGCCATGGTCGCCGGCTACGCCATCGGCGGCGGTCACGTGCTGCATGTCGTCTGCGACCTCACCATCGCGGCGTCCAATGCCCGCTTCGGCCAGACAGGCCCGAAGGTCGGCTCCTTCGATGGCGGCTACGGCTCCGGCCTGCTCGCGCGCACGATCGGGCAGAAGCGCTCCCGCGAGGTGTGGATGCTGTGCCGTCAGTACGGCGCGGAGCAGGCCTACGACTGGGGCCTGGTGAACTCCGTGGTGCCGCTCGCCGACCTCGAAATGGAGACGGTGGCCTGGTCGCAGCAGATGCTCGACCTATCGCCGCTCGCGCTGCGCATGCTCAAGGCCTCCCACAATGCTGCCGACGACGGCTTGGCGGGCGTCCAGCAGCTCGCGGGCGACGCGACGCTTCTCTTCTACATGACGGAGGAGGCGCAGGAAGGCCGCGATGCCTACGCGCAGCGGCGTACTCCCGACTTCACGAAGTTCCCCAAGCGCCCGTAGGCGACGTGGACGTCACCCTCCAGGAGCTCCTGCACGACGCGGTCCCCTACGCGCTCCCGCTCGCGCATCGCTTCCGAGGCATCACCGTGCGCGAGGGCGTGCTGGTGCGGGGGCCGAGCGGCTGGGGGGAGTTCGCGCCCTTCGACGACTACTCCCCGCGCGGGTGCGCCCTGTGGCTTGCCGCTGCCGCGGAGGCGGCTTTCGGGTCGTGGCCCTCTCCGCTGCGTGATCGCATCCCCGTCAACGCCATCATCCCGGCCGTCGCCCCAGGCGAGGCTGCCGAGCTCGCACGGCGCGCGGTGCTGGAGCACGGTTGCGCGACGCTCAAGGTGAAGGTCGCGGCACTGGGTGAAGTCCTTGCCGACGACGAGGCCCGCGTGGTCTCCGTGCGTGACGCGGCGGATGCCGCCCTGCGCTCGCAGGGTCGCAGCGAGCGCGCGCGACTGCGCATCGACGCCAATGGCGGATGGTCGGCTACCGATGCGGCCAAGGCGCTGTCGCGGCTGGGTGCCTACGGGCTGGAGTACGTCGAGCAGCCCTGCCCGACAGTGGAGGAGACGCTGTCCCTGCGCTCGTCGACCGACGTGCCCATCGCCCTGGACGAGTCTGTGCGGTACGCCGACCCGCGCGCCTTCGACGCCGCCGACATCGTCATCCTCAAGGTCGCCCCGCTCGGTGGCGTGCGCTCTGCCCTGGAGCTCGCGCGCTCCTGGGGCGGTCCCGTCGTCGTGAGCGGCGCGCTGGACTCCGCGGTGGGCCTCTCCGGCGGCCTCGCGCTCGCGGCCGCGCTCACTGGCGAGCCGCCCGCCTGCGGCCTCGGCACCGGTGCTCTGCTCGCGCGCGATGTGGTGGCGGAGCCGCGCGTCCCGCGCGAGGGCTATCTGGAGGTCGGGCGCGTGAACCCCGACCT
>JBPCSL010000208.1:0-29788 GCA_051007175.1 Candidatus Nanopelagicales bacterium | reverse complement strand
TGACGCGAGGCACTCCTCGAGGGCCGTGCGCGTCGGATTGCCGCTGCGGGAGTATTCATATCCCCCGCGCAGGCCGCCCACGCCGTCCTGGGCGTACGTCGACACCTGGTAGACGGGAGGAACCACGGCTCCCGTCTGCGGATCGGGCTCCTGCCCGGCATGGATGGCGCGGGTCTCGAACCCAGCCATCTCCCACTCGCTCATCTGCCCGCCCATGGGACGAGCCTATGCGGCGCCCTGGCCCACGACCCAGCGGCGGGGTGGCGTCCTACGGGGCATACTCAGCGCATGGCCTTCCTCTTCTCGTCCGCCAAGTCCACGATGGTCGCGCCGGCCGATGCCCTCCCGGGGCGACCGGACTACCCCTTCGAGGTGCCCGCCGATCACGCCGTCCTCGGGACCCCGATCCGCGACCTCCCCGTCGAGCCGTGGCCCGCGGGGATCTCCATGCTCTACCTCGGCATGGGCTGCTTCTGGGGATCGGAGGAGATCTTCTGGCGCCTGCCCGGCGTCTTCACGACCGCTGTCGGCTATCAGGGTGGCTATACCCCGCACCCGACGTACGAGGAGGTGTGCACCGGCCGCACCGGACACACCGAGGCCGTCCTCGTCGCTTATCGCGAGGAGCAGATCTCGACGTACGACGTGCTGCGTCACTTCTGGGAGCAGCATGACCCGACGACCGGCTATCGCCAGGGCAATGACGTCGGCACGCAGTACCGCAGCGCCGTCTTCTACACCACAGACGACCAGCGCGAGCTCGTCGAGCGCACGGCCGCTGCCTACGCGCCGCTGCTCAAGGACCGCGGCTACGACGACATCACGACACAGGTGGCCCCCGCCGCCGACTGGCCGTTCTACTACGCCGAGGGCTACCACCAGCAGTACCTCTACAAGGTGCCCAACGGCTACCGCTGCCACTCCGCATCCGGCATCTCGCTTCCCGCGCTCTGACTCCCGTGCCCCAGTACCTCATCGCCTTCCACCAGCAGTGGGTGGGCGATCACACGGCGGAGTGGTTTGAGTCGCGCGGCCCGCTCGCGCGCGCCGTGGTCGCGGACATGGAGGCGGCGGGAGTCCTCATCGTGGCCGGAGGCCTGGAGGAGGACCTGGAGCAGGCCTACAGCGTCGATCCCACGAGCGGCACGGTCGTGGTGACCCGGGGACCGGTCTCGCCGGCCGCTGAGTACATGGGCGGCTTCACGGTGGTCGACGTTGCCGATGACGACGCCGCCTTGATGTGGGCGGGCAGGATCGCCGAGGCCTGCGGCTGGCCGCAGGAGGTGCGCCGCTTCACGCCGTAGTGGCGACCTATCGGGCGAGGTAGCCGAGCAGGTCCTGACGCGACAGGACGCCGACGGGCTTGCCGTCCTCGAGCACGATGACGGCATCCGAGGCCTCGAGGGCCGAGACCGCCGCCGACACCGGCTCGCCCGCGCCCACCTGCGGCAAGGGCAGCGACATGTGCTGGTCGATGGTGTCGGCGAGCGCGGCACGCCCGGTGAAGAGCGCGTCGAGCAGGTCGCGTTCGATCACGGACCCGACGACCTCCGCCGCCATGACGGGTGGCTCGGCACGCACGACCGGCATCTGCGAGACGCCGAACTCGCGCAGGATGTCGATGGCCTCGCTCACCGTCTCCGTGGGATGGGCGTGGACGAAGGGAGGCACCTCGCCGGCCTTGCCGAGCAGGACATCGCGGACGGTGCGCCCCTCCCCCGACGAGCCGAAGCCGTACGAGGCGAGCCATTCGTCGTTGAATACCTTGGACAGGTAGCCACGCCCGGAGTCGGGCAGCAGCACGACCACCAGGTCATCGGGCTTCGCGCGGCGCGCGACGTCGAGCGCGGCGACGACGGCCATGCCGCAGGAGCCGCCGACGAGAAGGCCCTCTTCGCGGGCCATGCGCCGCGTCATCTCGAAGGAGTCCTTGTCGCTGACCGCGATGACCTCGTCGGGGACGGAGGCGTCGTACGTCGTGGGCCAGAAGTCCTCGCCCACTCCCTCGACGAGGTAGGGGCGCCCCGTGCCGCCGGAGTAGACCGAGCCCTCGGGGTCGGCGGCGATGACGCGCACGCGCCCGTCGCTCATCTCCTTGAGGTAGCGGCCCACTCCGCTGATGGTGCCTCCGGTGCCGGCGCCCGCGACGAAGTGAGTGATGCGACCGTCGGTCTGCTCCCAGATCTCCGGGCCCGTCGTCTCGTAGTGGGAGCGGGGGTTGTCAGGATTGGAGTACTGATCGGGCTTCCATGCCCCGGGGATCTCGCGCGCGAGGCGATCGCTCACCGAGTAGTACGAGCGCGGGTCCTCCGGGTCGACGGCCGTCGGACACTCCACGACCTCCGCGCCGTAGGCGCGCAGGACATTCTGCTTGTCCTGCGAGACCTTGTCGGGGCAGACGAAGATGCATCGGTAGCCGCGCTGCTGGGCAACGAGGGCGAGGCCCACGCCGGTGTTGCCGCTCGTGGGCTCCACGATCGTCCCACCGGGCTTGAGCAGGCCCTCGCGCTCCGCCGTCTCGATCATCCGCGTGGCGATGCGGTCCTTCACCGAGCCGCCCGGGTTGAGGTACTCGACCTTCGCGTAGACGGGGCAGGCGGCGCCCGGGCCATCGGCGGGATCCGTCACGCGCCTCAGCCTCACGAGGGGGGTGTTCCCGATGAGCTCCACGACCGACTCGACCACGCGCATGACAGGGAAGCCTACGCTGTCCCCGTGAGCAAGCCTCCGGTCGTCAGCCTCGCCCCGGGTGTCTACCGCATCCCGACGATGGGCGACTTCATCAACTCCTATGCGTTCGTCAACGACGACGGTTCGGTCAGCCTCGTCGACTGCGGCGTGAAGCGAGCCCCCGCCAAGATCGTGCGCGGCCTGGAGGCCATCGGCAAGGTCCCCGCTGACGTGCGCGAGATCATCCTCACCCACGCCCACAGCGACCACGCCGGCGGCGCCGCCGCGATGGTCGGCCAGACCGGCGTCGACGGCGTCGCCGTGCATGCCGAGGATGCCGGCTACATCCGCTCGGGCACCGCCCCGCCGCGCGATACGTCGACCCGGCTGGGCGCGATCTTCGCCCGGATGCCCGGGGGCGGCTTCGCGCCCGTCAGCGTCTCCCGCGAGATGCACGAGGACGACGTGCTCCCTTCGGCCGGCGGAGTGCGCGTCCTCCACACTCCCGGCCACTCCCCTGGACACGTCTCGCTCCTGCACGAGACGACCGGCGTCCTCATCACCGGCGACGCCATCTGGAACATGCGCGCCAAGATGGGCTGGCCGGTCGCCGCGTTCTGCACGTCGTTCCGTCAGAACCAGCAGAGTGCCCATGTCCTCGGCGAGGTCGACTACTCCATCGCGGCCTTCACCCACGGCCCGGAGATTCGCGACAACGCCCGCGAGGCCGTACGCGGATTCCTCAGCCGGGCCACGAAGTCCTAGCCGTGCCCGCACCCCGCACGACGGCAAAGGGGGCGGGAGCGGCCCTCGCCGCCACCGCCGTCGCCGCCGTGGGCCTGCTCACCGCTCAGGCCCTGGAGGCCCGTCGGCGCATCGGCCGGCGCACGTCGACCGCGCCCTATGCCGACGGCAGGTACGGCACGGGCGCGGGCACCTCGATACGCCTCGCGGTGCTCGGCGACTCCGGGGCTGCGGGGCTCGGCGCGGACACGCCGCGGGACACCATGGGCGCCATCCTCGCCACGGCACTCGCGGAGGTCTCGGGCCGCACCGTGACGCTGAGCAATCACGCCGTCATCGGCGCCCAGACCAAGGACCTCGATGCGCAGGTCGATCGCGCTCTGTGGACGCGTCCGCACGTCGCCGTCATCATGATCGGCGCCAACGACGTCACCCATCTCGTGCCGCGGCGCATCTCCGCCCGGAGGCTGCAGCGCGCCATTCGACGATTGCGCGCCGCCGGGACCGATGTGGTCATGGCCACGTGCCCCGATCTCGGCACGGTGAAGCCCGTCCCCGAGCCGCTGCGCAGTCTCATGCGGCATCGCTCGCGGCTGCTCGCCGAGGCCCAGGCGCAGGCAACGCGCGCCGAGGGTGGTCGCGCCGTGCCGCTGGGATCGCGGCTCGGGCCGGAGTTCGACGAGAGGCCCGACGTGATGTTCGCCGAGGACCGCTTTCACCCGTCGACACAGGGGTACGCCGCCGCCGCCAGCGCCCTGCTGCCGGAGGTCATCGCGGCCTGGCGACTGGGGGGCGAGGGCGAGATCCTGCCCGTCGTACCCGACGTCACAGGCTGAGCCGCGCCTCGCGCACGTCGGCGATGACGGGGGCGAGGACGTCGTCCGCGGGATCCAGGGCCAGCAGGTCGGCGGCCGTCACGGCCACCTGGTCTCCCACGGCAGCGTCCCCGACATCGGGGACCGGGCGTTGCGGCCAGCCCCCGAGGTCGGCAGCACGGTCCGCGAGGCGCTGGGCCAAGGCGCGACCCGTCGGGGCGTGGTCCGCGAGACGTGTGAGGGGCATGGACCGGAGCCGGTCGACGACCCGCCGCACCTCCCGGACAGCTTCGTCACGAGCCGCGCCCGCCGGGGCTGCGCCGGAGGCCGTCATGAACGACGTCAGTCGCGCCCGGAGGCGATGATGGCGAAGAGCCTCAGGAACTCCAGGTAGAGCCACACGAGGGTCACGAGCAGCCCGAAGGCCATGCGCCAGGACTCCCGCTCCGGCAGGCCCATCGCAATGCCCTGTCGGATGGCCTCGAAGTCGAGCATGAGGGCGAAGGCCGCGAGCCCGACTCCGAAGATGCACAGGAGCAGGCCCAGGGTGCCGACGCCGTAGAAGCCCCAGCCCCCGCCGACCCCGAAGAGGGCCGCGACGAAGGAGGCGAGCGCGATGAGGAAGTAGGCCCCCATCGCGACCATCATCACCTGGACGAACCGGTTGGTGACCTTGATGATGCCGGTGCCGAACAGCGCGAGCATGACGCCGAACGTCGTGAAGGTCGCGATCACCGCCTGCAGCACCAGGCCCTCGTAGTCGGACTGGAGGGCGAGCTGGTTGTACCAGTAGCTGATCGCCCCGAGCATGAGACCGGAGAAGACGGCGTACAGCATCGTGAGGGGTGGGCTCACCTGCTTCTTCACCGCGTTGACGATGCCGAGCACGAGAGTGCCCACGAGCGAGGCGAGCATCACCATGGTGCCGATGCCCGGGGCGGCAGCAGCGAGACCCCAGCCGACGAAGGCGAAGACGACCGCGAGGCCGAACATGATGGCGCACTTGACCATGACGTCGGGGAAGGCGATCCGCTCGCCGGGAGGAGCGGGCAGGCTGATGCCGTCGTAGAGGCCGCCCCCGGACTGACCGGGCGCGGGCGCCGGGGCACGGGGAGCGGGGGCGCTGGGAGCGGGGGCACCACCCACGGCGGCGCGACCCTCCTCGTAGGCAAAGCCGGGGCCTGAGGGCGACAGCGAGGCACCCGAGGCCGCATAGGCCTGGGCGGCGTCGCGATCCATGCGGGTCAGGACAGGGTTCTGGCTCTGCATCGGACTCCTCCTGCGGGGTGGCTTCCTTCCACGTTAACCGACCGGGGCCCGGATGCAATTCCGGCCTAGGCTGGTGGCGCCCCCGTAGTCCAATTGGCAGAGACGCCCGGCTTAAACCCGGTCCAGTGAGGGTTCGATCCCCTCCGGGGGCACGTGGACGGCGTGCTCAGCTCGCCTGTGCGAGGGCGATCGCCGCGCGGAGTACGCCGTCGATCATGGGCTCGGTGAGACGGCCGGTGAAGGTGTTCTGCTGGCTGGGGTGGTAGCAGCCGAGCACCCAGCGATCCCCGATCCGCGCCTGCACCCCGTGACCGAATCTCGGTCGCGGGGACGGCACCGTGGCACCGAGGGCACCCTCCGCTCGCAGCGCCGCCTGCCAGGCGAATCCACCGAGCGCCACGATGACGCGCGGCTGCGTGAGGGCGAGCTCGCGCTCGAGCCAGGGTGCGCACGTGTCACGCTCCGCCGGCGTCGGCGCATTGCCCGGTGGCGCGCAGTGCACGGCCGCGGTCACGCGCACTCCCGTGAGCGCCTGGCCGTCATCGGTTGACACGGATGTCGCGATCGCGGCAGCCCCCACCCGATGAAGCGAGGCGAAGAGCCAGTCGCCGCTGCGATCGCCGGTGAACACGCGTCCCGTGCGGTTGGCGCCGTGCGCCGCCGGCGCCAGGCCGAGGATGAGCACGCCCGGGCTCGGATCCCCGAATCCCGGGACCGGCCTGCCCCAGTAGTCCTGGTCCCGGTACGCCGCACGGCGCTCGTCGGCGACCTGCTCGCGCCACTCCACCAGCCGCGGGCACGCGCGGCAGTCGACGATCGCGGCCTCGAGCGTCGCCAGGGACGTGGCGGCCTTCGCCGCACGGCGTACGGCGGCTGCCGTGCGCGCGACGGTCAGAAGGGGCCGTCCAGTCGGCGGTGGAGCATGTCGAGGGAGCGCTGCCAGCCCAGCGCGGCGGCGCTCGGGTCGTGCACCTCGGGCCGGTCGTCATTGAAGAAGGCGTGCTGGGTGCCGGGGTAGGTCTCCACGACGACCACGCCTCCATGGGCGGCGATCTCGGCGGCATCGCGCGCGATATCAGGACCGGTCGAGGACAGGTCGCCCTCGCACTGGTGGATGAGGGCCTCCCGGCCGGCGTAGTTGGCCCAGGCCGGGCGGAAGTCCGGCCACGGCATGGCGGGATAGAAGGCGGCCGCGCAGTCGATGTGGGGGCTCACGGTCGGCGCGAGCAGGGCCAGGCCCCCGCCCATGCAGAAGCCCATGACACCGCACCGATCGTCGGGCAGGAGCCCGGTCCGCACGAGGTGATCCGCCGCGGCCGCGATGTCGCTGGCGGCCTCATCGATGCGCAGTCCCATCATGAGCTTGGCCGCCTCATCGGGCTCCGTCGTGGCCACGCCGCGGAAGAGGTCGGGCGCGAGGGCGACGAATCCCGCAGCCGCGAGACGGTCGGCAACCGAGCGAATGTGCGGGACCAGGCCCCACCATTCCTGGATCACGATGACGCCGGGCCCGCGGCCTGACTCGGGGAGAGCCAGGTAGCCGGGGAGGTCGCGCGAACTGACGGTGATCATCTCTGCCATGGCGCGAGCCTAGACCGGCCTACGAGAAGGTCGCGGCCCGCTCCCGCGGGACGGTGCTGCCTCGCACGACGAGAGTCGTCGGGACCATGAGGTCGATCTCGCCCAACTCCTCGCCGCCCAGCATGCGGGTGAGCAGGGCCTCCGCCGCCATGCGCCCCATCTCGGCGACGGGCTGGCCCACCGTGGAGAGATCGAGGACCTCGGCCAGGTCATGGCCGTCGATGCTGGCAATGGCGATCTCGGCCCCCGGCCTGATGCCGTGGCGCTGGAGGGACCGGATCGCGCCGAAGGCCATGTCGTCCGACATGGCGAAGACCGCCGTCGGGGGGTTGGGCTGCGAGAGGAGCGCGGTCATCGCAGCCTCGCCACCAGCGACGGTGAAGTAGCCATGCGCCTCCAGGCGCGGATCGATCGGGAGGTTCGCCCCGCCCATGGCATCGACGTACCCCCGGCTGCGGTTCTGCTGGGACTCCGACGCCTGGGGCCGGCCCGAGATGATGCCGATGCGTTCGTGGCCGAGGTTGATGAGGTGCTGGGTCGCGGTGCGCGCCGCATCGGCATCGTCGATGCACACCGACGGCACGCCGGGCCAGCGCGCGCCGATGAAGCTGGCGGGCAGGCCGATCTGGAGCAGGTCGGCCACGCGGGGGGCATCGGTGGGCAGTGTCACCACGATCATGCCGTCGACACGACCGCGCAGTCGGCGCTCCGCCGGCAGGCCGGGACTAGTCGCTGGATCGCCCACCTCGAAGACGAGCAGGTCGACCTCGCGCTCCTGCAGGACATCGCTGATGCCGGACAGCACCGTGGAGAAGAACCACCGGTCGATGAACGGGGTGATGACCGCGACCGTGCCGGTGCGGCCACTCGCCAGTCGCGAGGCGCTGGGCGAGACGACGTAGTCCATCTCCTGGGCGACCTGGCGCACGCGCTCGCGGGTCTCCGGATCCACGTGCGGCAGGCCGCGCAGGGCGCGCGAGACCGTGGCCGTCGAGACGCCGGCCGCCTGCGCGACATCCCGAATCGTGATGGCCATCTGGCGGCGCTCCTTGCATGGTCGTTGCAGTCCACGGCGTGTGGGGAGTGTAGGGCGCCGCCGCCCGACCCCGCAAGCGCTTACATCCGTGAGGTTGCCAGGGCCCAGGCGATCCCGTCGAGGATGTCGTGCTCGCTCACGACGACCTTCCCCTGGCCCGTACGGCGCAGGATGGCGCGCAGGACCAGCGCTCCCCCGGCGATGACGTCGACCCGGCCCGGATGCATGACGGGGAGGGCGGCCCGCTCCGCGCGGGTCATGGCGAGCAGGGACTCGGTCACCTCGTCGATCTGCGCCGCCGACACGACGCTGCCCTGCAGGGCTTCGGGGTCGTACGACGTGAGGCCCAGGGCGATGGCCGCGACGGTCGTCACGCTGCCGGCAACGCCGATGAGGCTGCGCGCCTGGGAGACCGGCACCGTGGCCGCCGCACGATCGACGGCATCGTCGATATCGCGCACCGCCAGGGCCACTTCCTCAGCGGTGGGAGGGTCCGACCGCAGGTGGCGCTCGGTCATGCGCACGCAACCGACATCGACCGAGACCGCATGCTCGGGCTCCTCGTCGCCGAGGACGAATTCCGTGGATCCCCCGCCGATGTCCACGACGAGCCGGGGGGCGGGAGCGAGGTGAGCCGGCAGGCCGCGAACCGCGCCTGTGAAGGACAGTCGCGCCTCCTCGTCGCCGCTGATGACATCGGGCGCGACGCCAAGTCGGGCGGAGACGCCCGCAACGAAGGCCTCGCGGTTGCTCACGTCACGGCTGGCGCTGGTGGCCACGAACCTCACGCGCTCGGCCCCGGCGGCTTGGATGGCGCGGGCGTAGGTGTCGCACGCGGCGAACGTGCGCTCGAGGGCGGCGTCGGAGAAGCGGCCGGTGCGATCCACTCCCTCGCCGAGGCGGACGATCTCCATGCGTCGATCCAGGTCCACCACACGGTCGCCCTCCACCTCCGCGATGAGCAGCCGAATGGAGTTGGTGCCGCAGTCGATGGCCGCTACGCGCATGGGGTCGGCTCCCAGAAAGCGCCCACCAGGGCGAGGACCTCATCGCCCAGGGGGTTGACCCCGGGGCCCTCGGCCAGGGCCTGCGCCAGGAGTGCATGGAGGCACTTCACCCGATCCGGCATCCCCCCGGCGGACACCCCCTCGATCTCCGGGACATCGGCAAGGGACGCGCGCCGGTGCAGGTAGGCCTCGTGGGCGCTCGCGTAGTCGAGCGCGAGCTGGGGGTCCTCCGCGAGACGCGCCTCCATCTCGCGCATGACACCCGTGCCCTCGAGGCGGCCCACGGCAGAGCACGCTCGCGGACAGGTGAGGTAGTAGATGGTGGGGAACGGCGTGCCGTCGTCGAGTCGCGGCGCCGTGAGCACGACATCCGGCTTGCCGCACGGACAGCGGTGGGCGACATCGAGCATCCCGCGCGGGTCACGGCCGATCTGCGCCGCGATCGCGGCGGCATCGGATGCGGAGATCACGGGCTAGGACTGGGCTCGGCACCGCCGCGGTCGGCCTGCCGCGTGGACTCCCACAGGGAGGAGTACCACGGCGCGGCGATGTCCTGCGGCTGCGGGTCGGTGGACATGGGCCGGTCGTCGCTGCCGAGGACGACATAGCCCACCTCGCCGGGGAAGACGAAGTGGAGCCGGCTGCGCGCCTGGGCGATGACGAAGGCGGGATCGTTCCAGTCCTCGACCTGCTGCTGCAGGTCCGCGATGCGGTCCTGCGAAGACGCGATGTCGCCCTGGAGTGCCGCGATCTCAGCCTGCTGCGAGAGCCACGCCCGCACCGGGATCGCGAGCGTCACGGCAAGGGCGGCCAGCACCACGAGGAGGAGGACCGCCCGGCCGGTCAGCGCATGGCGGGGCCGAGGCACCTCGCCATGATCGCACGCTCAGCCAGCGAATCGGGGGAACGCCGCCGCCCCGGCGTACCGGCCGGCGTCGTCGAGCTCCTCCTCGATGCGGAGCAGCTGGTTGTACTTGGCGACCCGCTCGGAGCGAGCGGGCGCCCCGGTCTTGATCTGACCGCAGTTCGTCGCGACCGCCAGGTCGGCGATGGTCGTGTCCTCGGTCTCGCCGGACCGATGGCTCATCATGCATCGGTAGCCATTGCCCTGCGCGAGGGACACGGCATCCAGGGTCTCGGTGAGCGAGCCGATCTGATTGACCTTCACGAGCAGGGCGTTGGCGGCGCCGTCGGCGATGCCGCGGGCGAGCCGCTCCGGGTTGGTGACGAAGAGATCGTCACCGACCAGCTGGACGCGATCGCCGATGGCATCGGTGCAGTGCACCCATCCGGCCCAGTCGTCCTCCGCGAGCGGGTCCTCGATGGAGACCAGGGGGAAGTCGGCGACGAGGCTTTCGTAGTACCCCGTCATCCACTCGCTGGACCGCTCGGCACCCTCGAAGTCGTAGTGCCCGCCGCGGAAGAACTCCGTGGATGCCACGTCGAGGGCGAGGGCGATATCGCGCCCGAGGGTGAGGCCGGTCCGGGCGACCGCCTCGGCGATGAGGTCGAGTGCCGCGCGATTGTTGGGCAGGGCGGGCGCGAAGCCGCCCTCATCCCCGAGACCCGTGGCATAGCCCTTCTCCTTGAGCACCGACTTCAGTGCGTGGTACGTCTCCGCTCCCCAGCGCAGCGCCTCGCCGAAGGTGGCCGCACCGATGGGCGCGACCATGAACTCCTGGATGTCGACATTGGTGTCGGCATGGGCTCCGCCATTGAGGATGTTCATCATCGGCACGGGGAGGACGTGGGCATTGGGACCGCCCACGTACTTGAAGAGGGGCAGCCCGGCCGAGGCTGCTGCGGCGCGGGCGACGCACAGCGAGACGCCGAGGATCGCGTTGGCGCCCAGCCGGGACTTCTGCGGCGTGCCATCGAGATCGAGCATCACCTGGTCGACCAGGCGCTGGTCGGCGGCGTCGATGCCGAGGATCTCCGGCGCGATGTCGTCCTCGACCGCAGCGACGGCGGCGAGCACCCCTTTGCCGGCGTAGCGGCCGGCATCGCCGTCGCGCCGCTCGGCGGCCTCGAAGGCTCCTGTCGACGCACCGGACGGCACGGCGGCCCGCGCCACGGTGCCGTCGTCGAGGACGATCTCGACCTCGACCGTGGGATTGCCGCGGGAGTCGAGGATCTCCCGGGCGATGACATCGTCGATGCTGGCCATGGCCCGACCCTATCGACGCCGTCGACGTGCCGTGTCAGAGGCCGAGCAGCGCCCGTAGGTGGCGAGGCCCCGGCGATCCCTGTGAGAGCACGAGGTCGTGCAGCTGCCGATCGGACCAGTCGGGGTGCAGGACGCGCAGGTCCTGCACGAGCCCATGCACTCCGCGCCAGCCCACGAAATAGGTGGGCAGCTGGGCTGCGGTGAGCAGGGCCCGCCGCCACTTGCCCACGGCCTCGCCCTCCTCCTGGAACCCCCGCCGCATCAGCAGGGCCACCGCCTCGGGCTCGTCGATGTCACCGCCGTGCACGCGCGCATCGAGGATCGCATTGAGCGTCATCCGCGCCTGCATCTTCCACTGCTGCAGGCGCAGGCGCAGCCCGGCATCCGGGCGATCGTCGGCCGTGTAGCCGCGCGTCACCATCACATCCTCGGCGTACACCGCCCAGCCCTCGACGAAGGCATGGCTCATCCCGAATTGGCGCACGCGCGACTTCACCGAGCGGGCGTGCGCCAGCTGCAGGACGTGCCCGGGCATCGCCTCGTGGATCGTGAGGTCGTGCAGGAGGACCCCGTTGTACTCGCGATAGAAGGAGTCCACGCGCTCAGTGCTCCAGTCGGCCGGGGTCGGCGATACGGCAACGTAGGTCGCGATGTCGGCGGTCTCGAGCGGACCGGGGGCATCGCAGTAGGCGACCGCCACTCCCCGGTGGATCTCGGGCATCTCGATGATCCGCGTCTCCCCCGGAGGGATGGACACGAGATCGCGATCCGTGACGAACTCGGTGGTCCGGTCCAGGGCCGCGCGTACGACGTCGAGGACCGAGGCATTCGTCACGGGGGACTCCTCGGCCACGCGCGCCAGGGCGCGCCGCACGATGTCGGGACTGCGCACGGACTCACCGAGGAACTCCGCGGCCGTCTCCCGCAGGCGGGCGTTGACCTCGTCCAGGTGCGCTTCCGCGGTCTCGAGGATCTGCACGGGAGTGAGCTCCTCGTCGAGGTGATGCCACACGGCTGCGCTGTAGAGACGGACTCCGAGGCGTGGATCCCAGCGCGAGTCCGGCAGGCGCTCGCCCAGCCACGCGACGTGATCCTGCACCGCCCGCGACGCAGCATCCGCCGCGTCGGCGAACCCCGGCTCGTCGCCCGCCAGTCGCTGCGCCCCGTCGACCACGGTCGCGAACCCGCCGAGCCGCGCGAGCGCCGTCTCCACGTGGATGCCCGACATCTCGCGCAGCGTGGACCGCGCCTCGGCGAGCAGGCGAGGGACCTCCCCGAGACGGGCGGTCACGCTTCTCGCGCGCTCGGTCGCGGGAGCGAAGTCACGGGCCAGCAGCAGGTGCACGCCGGTCGCGGGATCCCACACGAGAGGGTCCCATCGGTGTCGTGCCACCTCCCCCAGGTCGAAGGCGGTGGCCGTGACACGCGCTCGCAGGATCTCGAGGTCCACGCGGTCCTCGAGGTCGAGGAGCACGTCATCGAGGGCATCGAGGCGCGTCAGGTGATCGTCGAGTCGCGCGAGCACCTCGTCGACTCGGTCCGGCGACCAGGACGGCAGCACGTCATCGAAGCGATGGTCGCCCAGGTAGGTCGCCTCCACCGGATCCGCCGCGAGAAGGTCGTCGATGGCGGCGGCGGCCGCCCGGGCGAAGCGGGCCTTCTCCTGGGCGCCCTCCTCCGTCATCGTCCCTCGGCCTGGCGGATGCGCTCCCGGTGGCGACGGGCCGCACCACGCACGGCAGCCTCCGCATCCCATCCGCGCGCTCGGGCCGCGGCCACGACGCCGAGCAGGAGCTCGCCCAAGGCTTCCTCGTCGGCCATGGAGTCGATCAGCGCATCCGCCTCGCCACGGCTCGGCACACTCACCTGAAGGCCCTCGCTGCGCGCGAGGAGTTTGGCCGCCAGGACGAGCGCGGGCAGCGACGGAGGGATGCCGTCGGTCACGGATTCGCGGCCCTTCTCCGCGACCTTCAGCGCATGCCAGCGTGCCTCGACTTCATCGGCCGTCTCCGCCGAGTCATCGCCGAAGACATGGGGGTGGCGCGCGATGAGCTTGCGGACGATGCCGTCGGCCACGTCATCGATGTCCCAGGGATCCTCCAGATCCTCCGCGGCGATGCGCGCGTGAAAGACCACCTGCAGGAGCAGGTCGCCGAGCTCCTCGCGGAGGTGCTCACGATCCCCGGACTCGATGGCCTCGACAGTCTCGTAGGCCTCTTCGACGAGGTACTCCACGAGGCTGCGATGCGTCTGGCGAGCATCCCAGGGACACCCTCCGGGAGATCGCAGCCGATCCATCACCCGGACGAGCTCGCGCAGGCGATCCTCGTCGGGCATCGCCTAGCCGGCGGGGACGAGCGAGGCCAGCGGATCCTCCGCGGCCTGCGGGGTCGACAGGTCCGAGGGCACCGGGCCGATCTGCAGGTTCTGGGCATCCCAGGTGCCGTACCGCGGGCTCACCTGGGTGCCGAGCTCGTCGCTGAGGGCCACGACGTACTCGAAGACGGCCTGCTGCTGGGCCTGGACATCGGTCCCGGGCACGAGGGCGGCGCCCAGCAATTGGACCAGCACCGAGGTGCGCAGTTGGTCGTCGATCGCGCCCTCGGGGACGTTGCTGTCGAGGAAGGCCTTGATGAGCGAGCCGGGACCGCCGAGCTGGGCCTCTGCCGCCGCGCGCGCCTGATCGACCTGGCCCTGCGTCGCGCTCACGCCGGTGCGCTGAGCCGCCACGGAGACAAGGTCGGTGATGACCAGCCGCTGGAGCACGTCGTTGACCAGGGCCGCATCCGGCATGCCCGATGAGCCGAGCTTGGCCTGCTGCACGGCATTCACCTGGGTGGTGACGGTGTCGTTGCTGATCTCCAGGTCCCCCACGGTCGCTGCAGCGCCCGCGCTCGCCGTCGCCGCGCAGGACGTGAGGAAGAGTGCCAGGGTCAGGGCGGCCACGGCCATGCCGCGCCCGCGCACCTGAGCCGTACGCCGTGCGCTCACGCCTCACTCCCACCGGTCGGGGGGTCGAGGACCCCGATGACATCCGTTGCCCACGCGAGCAGGTCCACATCGGCCTTCGGGCGCGGCACCAGGATCGTACGGACGGCCGGCTTGACGACCGTGCCCGGGTACAGCCGGGTGAGCCTGAGCATCCGGGATTCGGGCAGGTCCACGGGGTGGAAACGCACGCTGGACCCCGCCTGCACGATCTCGCCGATCCCCGCCTGTCGCGCGCGCACGCGCAGCCGTGCCACATCCAGCAGGGCTGCGACCGGTGCCGGCGGGGCGCCGTACCGATCGAGGAGCTCCTCGGCCACCGCGTCGATCTCCGCGGGGCCGCTTGCCGCCGCCATGCGGCGATACGCCTCCAGCCGCAGCCGCTCCTCGGCGATGTAGTCGTGCGGGATGTGCGCGTCGACGGGGAGCTCCACCCGGATCTCGGCGACCTCCTCCTGCCGGTCGCCGCGGACCTCGGCGAGCGCCTCGCCGACCAGTCGGACGTACAGGTCGAAGCCCACCTCGGCGATGTGCCCGCTCTGCTCGCCTCCCAGCAGATTGCCCGCTCCCCTGATCTCCAGGTCCTTGAGCGCGATCTGCATCCCGGATCCGAGGTCGGTGTGCTGGGCGATCGTCGAGAGCCGCTCGTACGCCGTCTCGCTGAGCGGCTTCTCGGGCGGATAGAGGAAGTAGGCGTAGCCGCGCTCGCGCCCTCGGCCGACACGGCCGCGGAGCTGGTGCAGCTGCGACAGGCCGAAGGCGTCCGCTCGCTCGACGATGAGGGTATTGGCATTGGCGATATCGATGCCGTTCTCGACGATGGTGGTGCACACGAGGACGTCGATGCGCCCCTCCCAGAAGTCGACGACAATGCGCTCGAGCTCATGCTCGTTCATCTGGCCGTGCGCCACCGCGATGCGCGCCTCGGGGACCAGGTCGCGCAATCGGGATGCCGCGCGATCGATGGACTCCACCCGGTTGTGGATGAAGAAGGCCTGGCCGTCGCGCAGCAGCTCGCGCCGGATGGCCGCGGCGACCTGCTTGTCCTCGTACGGGCCGACGTAGGTGAGGATCGGGTGTCGCTCCTCGGGGGGAGTCTGGATCGTCGACATCTCGCGGATGCCCGTCAGCGACATCTCCAGGGTGCGCGGGATGGGCGTGGCCGACATCGTGAGCACGTCGACCGCGGTCCGCAGGGCCTTGATGTGCTCCTTGTGCTCGACGCCGAATCGCTGCTCCTCGTCCACGATGAGCAGTCCGAGGTCCCGGAACCTCACCTGCGGCGTGAGCATGCGATGAGTCCCGATGACGACGTCGACGGTGCCGTCCTCGAGGCCCTTGAGCGTCTCGCGCACCTCCGCATCGGACTGGAACCGGGACAGGGCGGCGACCCTCACCGGGAAGGGCGCGTAGCGCCCGGCGAAGGTCGACAGGTGCTGCTGGGCCAGCAGGGTCGTGGGCACCAGGACGGCCACCTGCTTGCCGTCCTGCACGGCCTTGAACGCCGCTCGCACGGCGATCTCCGTCTTGCCGTATCCGACATCGCCGCAGATCACGCGATCCATGGGCACGGTGCGCTCCATGTCAGTCTTGACCTCGTCGATGCAGGCGAGCTGGTCGGGGGTCTCGACGTACGGGAACGCATCCTCGAGCTCGCGCTGCCACGGGGTGTCCTGGCCGAAGGCATGACCCGGAGTCGCCATCCGGGCGGCATACAGGCGAATGAGCTCCCCCGCGATCTCCCGCACCGCCCGCCGCGCCCGACTCTTGGACTTCTGCCAGTCGGCGCCGCCCAGGCGATGCAGGCTCGGCGCCTCGCCGCCGACATAGCGGCTCACCTGATCCAGCTGGTCGGTCGGGACGTAGAGCCGGTCGGGGGGCTGCCCGCGCTTGGAGGCGGCGTACTCGATCACGAGGTACTCGCGCGTGGCACCCCCCACGGTGCGCTGCGTCATCTCGACATAGCGCCCAACGCCATGCTGCTCGTGCACGATGAAGTCGCCGGCGGCGAGCTGCAGCGGGTCGATCGTGCGCCGCCGGCGCGACGGCATGCGGGCAAGGTCGCGGGTGGCGGCGCGCTGCCCGAGCAGGTCGGTCTCCGTGAGGACAGCGAGCCCGGGGGCCACGATGCCGTCCGCGAGGCGGCTTGTCGCGACGACGACGGCCGCGGGTGCCTCGGGAATCGACTCCACCGCGTCGGCGGGAATCCCCTCGTCCCGCAAGGACTGCGCCAGGCGCTCCACCGATCCATGCCCCTGCGCGAGGAGCGCGACGGTGCGGCCTTCGTTGCGCCAGCGACGGATGTCACCCAGGGCCCGTCCGAGCTCGCCCCGATAGTCGTCGATCTCGCGTGCGTCGAGAACCGCGCCGGAATCCTCGCGCTCGAACGGATCGGTGGTCCACCAGGCGAGGTCCCGCTGCGCGGCCGACGCGCGGATCTCCTCGACACTGCGGTAGGCCGCCGACTCCAGGTCGAGCGGCGTGACGTCGAGGGGAGTGACATTGCCCGCGGCCGCGTTGTGCCAGGAGGCCTCGAGGAATTCCTGCGAGGTGCGCACGAGGTCCTCGGCGCGCGAGCGCACGCGCTCCGGATCGCACACGAGGACGACCGATCTCGGCGGAAGGCAGTCCGTGAGGGGCTCCATGCCCTCGGCCAGGGCTGGCGCCAGGGCCTCCATGCCCTCGACGGTCCCGCCCTCCGCGATGGTGCCGAGGACATCGGCGAGCGACGGGTGCTGGAGTGCGAGGGCTGCGGCGCGCTCCCGGACCGCCGCGGTGAGCATGAGCTCGCGGACCGGCACCACGTCGACGCCCCCCACGTGAGCGAGGGAGCGCTGGTCGGCGACGGCGAAGGAGCGGACCTCCTCGACAGTGTCGCCCCACATCTCGATGCGCACCGGATGCTCCAGGGTGGGCGGGAAGACATCGAGGATGCCGCCGCGCACGGCGAACTGACCGCGTCTCTCGACAAGGTCGGTGCGCTCGTAGCCGCACTCGACGAGCTCGGCGACGAAGGGCTGCAGGTCGAGGGTCTCGCCCTCGCGAGCCTGCAGGGGCGTGCGCCCCCCGATGCCGCGGACCACCGGCTGCAGCACGGCCCGGACGGGTGCCACGACGACGCGCAGCCGGTCGTCGCGCTCATGGAGGCGTCGCAGGACGGCCATGCGTCGGCCCACGGTGTCGGCCGATGGGCTGAGTCGTTCGTGCGGCAGGGTCTCCCACGCGGGGAACTCCGCGGCCACCTGCTCGCCGAGGAGGTCCTGTAGAGAGACCGCGAGCTCCTCCGCCTCCCGCGCCGTCGCGGTCACGACCAGGACGATCCTGTCGTCGGGGAGGGCTCCCGATGCCGTCGCCGCGATCGCCGGGCGTGCGGCGGGAACTGCCGTGACGTGGAAGAGCGGGACTCCACGCAGGGCAGCATCGCTCACGCCATCCAGCCCCGGGATGTGCGAGAGGAGGGGGAGCAGGCCCGGAAGGGTCACGCATCCCCTGCCGCGCGCGCCATTGCCGACCGCAAGTGCTCGGCGATCGCCGGGATGCCGACGAGGAAGTCGGTGACATAGGGCCTCGGCTGGTTGAGGGCCACGGGCGAGCCATCGATATGCGAGGCCGTGAGCCCCTGGGAGTGCGCGACCGACAGCGGCGCGGCGACGTCCCACTCGTAGAACCCGGTGTCGTGCACGTAGGCCTCCGCGCGACCCGAGAGGATCTCGTTCACCTTGGCCCCCACCGAGCCCACGTCCATGACCTCCACGCCGCTCGCGTGGCCCTGCTCGGCGAGATCGGCCGCGAGGAGGGCGACGGCCGCGTCGAGCGTGGCCGGCGGCCGCGTGCGCGAGGCGACGATGCGCACGGGCCGGTCCGCCGGAAGGGCGCGCTCGGGGACACGCGCATCCGCCACCTGTCGGCTCAGTCCCTGGGCCGGCAGCTCGACTGTGCCGGCACTGAGCACTCCGCCACCCGGGGCCGCGGCGTCGCGCGTCCACAGGACGATGTGCACCGCGAAGTCCTCGCGCCCCTGGCCGTATTCCCATGTGCCATCCAGGGGATCGACGATCCAGACTCGCTCGGCCTCGAGCCGCTGGAGGTCATCGGCGCCCTCCTCGCTGAGCACCATGTCACCAGGGCGCGCCTCCGCGAGCCGGGCCACGATGAGCTCATGCGACGCACGGTCGGCCGCCTTGCGCAGCTCGTTGGCACGATCCTTGTCGTCGATGGGGCCGAAGGATTCGCGCAGGGCGAGCAGGAGCTGTCCCGCCTCTGCCGCCACGCTCGCGGAAACCTCCATGTCGGAGCGGTCGGTCATGTCGTGTCCTCCTAGGCGTTGAATCGGTTCTGTGCCGCGTCGACGCCATCCGCCACGACGCACTCCATCGCGTCCGCACATCGGTCGAGGACGCTCGGCAACTCGGCGCGCTCATGAGCGGTGAAGGGCTTGAGCACGAAGTTGGCGGGATCCTGCCGGCCCGGCGGGCGGCCGATGCCGATGCGAAGGCGCACGGTGTCGCCCGTGCCGAGGGAGTGACGCACACTGCGCAAGCCATTGTGCCCGTTGTCCCCGCCCCCCTGCTTGATGCGCAGCGCATCGAAGGGGATGTCGAGCTCGTCATGGGCGATGAGGATGTGCGCATCCTCGACGTCGAAGAATTGGGCCAGCGTCGCCACCGGAACGCCGGAGTCGTTCATGTAGGTGCGGCCACGGGCGAGGACGACCTTGTGGCCGGCCCAGCGGCCTTCGAAGACCTCGCAGCGCGTATAGCGATGCGAGGCAAGGCGGCCACCCCACCGTCGCGCGAGGGTCTCCACTGCCATGACCCCGACGTTGTGCCGGGTCTCGGCGTACTCAGGCCCGGGGTTGCCGAGGCCCACGATGAGCCACGGATCCACGATGCCTCAGGCGTCGTCGGACGACTCGGCCGATGCCTCGCCGGACGCGGCGGCAGGAGCCTCGGCCGCATCCTCCTTCGGGCCGGAGGGTGCGGGCGCCTTGGCCGCGGCCTCGGCAGCCGCCGCCGCCTCGGCCACCAGGACCTCGGCCTCAGCCGCGCGATCGCGCGCCTCGGCCTCGGTCACGATGACGAGGTCGACATGCTCGAGGTTGCGCTTCACCGGGTCACGCTGGATATCGCGCGGCTTGGCAAGCGTCGTCGCACTCCCCTGGACGATCTCCAGCGTGACGCGGGGCTTGCGCAGCGCCTGCTCGAGGTCGTGGCCGGGAAGGGACAGGTGGACGAGGTCCGTGCCCTGGCCGTAGAGGACCGCCGGGATGCGGCCGTCGCGACGCAGGCGACGCGCGGCGCCCTTGCCGAAGTCCGAACGGGGTTCGGCGACCAGGCGTACGTTCACGGGATCCTCCTCGGGGTCACATCGGCTCTCCTGCAACGAGGACCGAAGGCCACGTCGATCACGGTCTGCAGACCCTCGCCGAGGAAGCCCTCAGCCTAGCGGACCGGGGTGGGGACCCGGACCTACGGGGCCACCGAGACCCGGTCCTCCATCTCGAACATGCTCGTCACCGAGCCGTCCGTGAAGACCTCGTAGATGGCCTTCGCCAGGAGGGGGGCGATCGACAGGACCGTGAGTTTGTCGAACATGCGGTCGGGCGGGATCGGAAGCGTGTTGGTGACGATGACCTCGCTGATGCCGGACTCTTGCAGTCTCTCGGCCGCAGGAGGGCTCAGGATGCCGTGGGTCGCCGCGACGACGACATCCGAGGCACCGTTGTCGAAGAGGGTCTGCGCCGCCTTCACGATGGTGCCGCCCGTGTCGATCATGTCGTCGACGACCACGCACACGCGGCCCTCCACATCGCCGACCACCTCGAAGACCCGGACCTCATTGGGCGTATCGGGGTCGCGGCGCTTGTGGATGATGGCGAGCGGGGCTCCCAGGACGTCGGTCCACTTCTCGGCGACGCGCACGCGTCCCGCGTCCGGGGAGACGACGGTGATGCGCTCCCGGTCCACGCGCGACGCCACGTGCTGCGAGAGCAGGGGAAGGGCGAAGAGGTGATCGACCGGCCCGTCGAAGAATCCCTGGATCTGGGAGGTATGCAGGTCGACCGTGATGAGGCGGTCGGCGCCCGCGGCCTTGAAGAGGTCCGCCATGAGCCGGGCGGAAATGGGCTCGCGGCCGCGATGCTTCTTGTCCTGCCGCGCGTACCCGTAGAAGGGCGCGATGACCGTGATGCGCTTGGCAGATGCCCGCTTCAGCGCATCGACCATGATGAGCTGCTCCATGATCCACTTGTTGATGGGCTCGGTGTGGCTCTGGATCACGAAGGCATCGCAGCCGCGCACCGACTCCTGGAAGCGGACGAAGATCTCTCCGTTGGCGAAGTCGTACGCCGACACCGGGCACAGATCGGTGCCGAGGTGGTCAGCCACCTCCTGCCCCAGCTCCGGGTGCGCGCGGCCGCTGAGCAGCACCAGACGCTTGTTCGGGGGGATCGTCAGGTTGCTCACGGAGCCTCCTCCTTGGTTGTCGCGGATTCTGCCAAGGCCCTCGCGGCCGCCTGCGCCGAGGAAGTCCCCGGCCTCTTGCGCTCGACCCAGCCCGTGATCGTGCGCTGCTGCGCACGGCCCACGGCCATGGCTCCCGGAGGCACGTCCTCGGTGATCACGGAGCCTGCCGCGGTGTAGGCCCCGTCACCCACCGTGACCGGGGCGACCAGCATCGTGTCGCTCCCGATGCGGACATGTCGGCCGACCACGGTGACGTGCTTCTCCACCCCGTCGTAGTTGACGAAGATCGTCGCGGCCCCGATGTTGGTGCCCTCCCCGATCTCCGCATCCCCCACATAGGAGAGGTGGGGGACCTTGGCACCGTCACCGAGGGAGGCATTCTTCATTTCCACGTAGGCGCCCACCTTGGAGCGGTCCCCGATGCGCGTGCCGGGCCGCAGGTAGGAGAACGGGCCGACCGACGCGTCCGTGCCGATGACGGCGAGCTCCGCCCAGGTGTGACGCACCTCGGCGCCCTCGGCCACCTCGCACGCGCTGAGCGTCGTGCCCGGCCCGATGCGCGCTCCGCCGGCGACGGACGTGGGACCCAGTAGCGAGGTCTGCGGGAGGAGGGTGACATCGGGAGCGAGGTCGACGTCGATATCGATCCAGGTGGAGGACGGCTCGAGCATGGACACTCCCGACAGCATCCACTTCTCATTGATGCGATCTCGCATGAGAGCCGCCGCGTCGGCGAGCTGCACGCGATCGTTGACGCCGAGGACCTCGTCGGCATCGGGGACCTTGAGTGCCGCGACCGGCCGCTGACGCCCGCGCATGAGGGCGATGACGTCCGTGAGGTACTCCTCGCCCTGGTCGTTGGAGGTGGTGAGCTGGCCCAGGGCCGGGATCAGGTCGGCGGGGTCGAAGACATACATGCCGGCGTTGATCTCGTGGATCGCCTGCTCCTCCGCGCTCGCGTCGCGGTGCTCCACGATCCGGTCCACCCAGCCATCAGGGCCTCGGATGACACGGCCATAGCCGGCCGGGTCTGCCAGGTCGGCGGTGAGGAGCGTCGCGGCCGCCTGGTCGCCGAGATGTCGAGAGAGCAGAGCGTGCACGGTCTCGCCGGTGAGCAGCGGAGTGTCGCCGCTCAGGACGATGAGGGGCCCATCGGCGAGGTCACCGGCTTCCGCCAGCGCCTCCATGGCCAGCCGTACGGCGTGGCCGGTGCCACGCTGCTCTTCCTGCACGACCGTGTCGGCCCAGGGTGCGACCTCCTCGAGGTGCGCGATCACCTCGCGGCGACCGTGACCGACGACCACCACGACATGCGACGGCTCGACAGCGGCAGCGGCTTCGAGCACATGACCGACGAGGCTCCGGCCCGCCACACGGTGGAGCACCTTGGGCGTCGCGGACCGCATCCGCTTGCCCTCGCCGGCCGCGAGGACGATCACGACGGGGGCGGTCACCGGTCACGCACCTCCGCGGCCATCGGCCCGCCTGCCCGGACCTGGCCGAACACTACCTCCCGGCACATGAGCATCGGCTCCCGGCGAGGGAGTCGAACCCCCATTCAGAGATCCAAAGTCTCTTGTCCTGCCATTGGACGAGCCGGGAACGCCGGTGGCTTGCGCCCTCCAGCGCCCTCGAGTGTGCCAGGCACGGGCTTCACGGGACTCCTCGACAGGTTACGGACCCGTAGGTTACGGTAGCGTAGGTTTACTGCCGAGGAGGAACCGTGACCGTCGCGCCCGAGCATTCCGCGCCGAAGTCCACCACCGAGCCGATGGCGCGCGGGATGCGCACGGCGATCGGCATCTTCGTGTTCGTGCCCCTGCTCTGCGTCGTCCTCGCCATCCCCGTCGCCTGGGGCGGCTGGCTGGGCTGGACCGACGTCATCCTCGCGGTGGCCTTCTACCTCATCGCGGCCGCAGGAATCACGATCGGCTACCACCGCCACTTCACGCACGGATCGTTCAAGGCGCCGCGCTGGGTGACCCTCGTCCTCGGCATCGCCGGCTCCATGGCCGTGCAGGGCTCCATCGAGCAATGGGTCGCCGATCACCGCAAGCACCATGCGCGCAGCGATGAGGAGGGGGACCCGCACAGCCCCTGGCGTTACGGCACTACCAAGCGCGCGGTGGCCAAGGGCCTGGTCTTCGCACACGTCGGCTGGCTCTTCGACGGCGAGCAGAGCTCGATCGATCGCTACGCCCCCGACATGCGGTCCAACCCCGACATCCGCTGGATGTCGCGCCGATTCCCCTGGTTCGTCCTGGTGACCATCGTGCTTCCCGCCATCCTCGGCGGACTCCTCACGTGGTCCTGGCAGGGGGCGCTCACCGCGCTCTTCTGGGCTGGCTTCGTGCGCATCGCCCTCGTGCACCACATCACGTGGTCGATCAACTCCATCTGCCATGTCTTCGGATCGCGGCCCTTTGCCTCTCGGGACCGGTCGACCAACAACGCCTGGCTGGCCATCCCCTCGCTCGGCGAGTCCTGGCACAACCTGCACCACGCCGAGCCCACCGCCGCGCGGCACGGCGTACTCCGAGGCCAGATCGACATCAGCGCCGCCACCATCCGCGTCATGGAACGCCTCGGCATGGCGCGCGACGTGCGCTGGCCCAATCCGGCCCGCCTGGCCGCCAAGCTCAAGGACCCCGCCATGCGGCGGAGGATCCGCGGCTGGAGCGAGC
This sequence comes from Candidatus Nanopelagicales bacterium, assembly GCA_051007175.1. GTDB lineage: Bacteria > Actinomycetota > Actinomycetes > S36-B12 > S36-B12 > Mxb001. The sequence continues at coordinate 6,363 of JBPCSL010000208.1, read as the reverse complement.
CACACGAGGCGAACGCCTAGGCACGCGATGCGCATGTCCGGGCGCGAGCGGCGCGAGCAGCTCATCGACGTCGGTCGCACGCTCTTCGCCGAGAAGGGCTTTGAGGCGGTAAGCGTCGAGGAGATCGCCGCCAAGGCCGAAGTCTCCAAGCCCGTGGTCTACGAGCACTTCGGCGGCAAGGAGGGGCTGTACGCCGTCGTCGTCGACCGCGAGATGAACCGCCTGCTCACCATGGTGAGCAGCGCCCTGCAGGGGTCACATCCCCGGCTCCTCCTGGAGCAGGCCGGGCTCGCGCTGTTCGACTACATCGAGACGCAGCCTGAGGGCTTCCGCATCCTCGTGCGCGACTCCCCCGTCTCCCAGCAGACCGGCTCCTTCGCCAGCCTCATCGTCGACGTCGCCGGCCAGGTGGAGCACCTGCTGGCCGAGCAGTTCAAGGCCCACGGACTGCCGACGAGGCTGGCACCGATGTACTCGCAGATGTTGGTCGGCATGACCGCGCTCACGGGGCAGTGGTGGCTCGATGTGCGCAAGCCGCGCAAGGAAGAGGTCGTCGCCCACCTGGTGAACCTCGCCTGGAACGGGCTCTCCCACCTCGATCCCAAGCCGCGCCCCGTCAGCGCCGATTAGGGCGACCTCGAGAATCTTGGCGGACAAGATTCTCGGCGTCGAGAGAACTCCTAGGCTGGGCCCATGGCCGATCAGGACAGCGTCGACGGGATCGTCGCCGCCTGGCACCGCGAGAGGCCCGACCTCGATGTGAGCCCGCTCGAGGTCCTCTCGCGCGTCACCCGACTCGCGCGCCACCTCGACCTGGCTCGCCGCGAGGCCTTCGCCCGGCACGGGCTGGAGGCAGGCGAGTTCGATGTCCTCGCCACCCTGCGCCGCAGCGGGGCGCCCTACGAGATGTCACCCGGGCAGCTGGGCACCGCGACCCTGGTCACGAGCGGCACGACGACGAATCGCCTCGATCGGCTCGAGTCCGCCGGGCTCGTGGAGCGCTCCCCCGACCCGGCCGACCGGCGCAGCGTGCGCGTGCGCCTCACCGATGCCGGACGGCAGCGTGTCGACGGCGCGCTCACCGACCTCCTCACGAGCGAGCGCGATCTCCTGGCCGCACTGTCCGCGGCCGATCGACGCCAGCTTGCGGCCTCGCTCAAGACGATCGTGCTGCCGTTCGACGACGTCGAGTAGTCAGGCACCGGGGAGGAGTCGCGCACGGATGTCGGATCCCAGCGCATGCATGCGCTGATGCGGCACGTCCATCGCGTCTTCTCCCGACCACGTGGCCATGGCCGCATAGGAAACGGACTCATCGCCCCGCCATGCGCTGCCCATATCCGCGAGGACCCCGCGATCACTGCCGGTCTTGCTCCACAGCAGCAGGAGGCCCTCGCGATGCGCCAGGGGATCGAGCCGGAAGGGGGCGCCCACGAGCGACAGGTCGACCCCCGAGAGCAGCCAGGACTCCACGAGGCGGCCCGCGGACACGCTGAGTCCCCCGACCTCGTGACCCGAGGCGGCGGCATGGATGCGCCGGGCGACCTCCGCGATCTCGCGCGCGGTCCCGCTGGAGAGCCGCCCCGGATCACCGGGCTCGCGCACGTCACGCACGCGATCGTGCAGGCCGCTGCTCGCGCAGCCGAGCGCCCGCGCCCGCGCGCCGACCGCGTCGAGCGAGACCACCCCGAGCAGAGCATTGGTCGCCCAGTTGTCGCTCACGGCCGCGACGAGCACGCAGGCATCCACCAGGGGAAGGCGCTCCTGGGCCAGGTGCTGCCACAGCCCCGAATCAGCGACGGCCACGGCCGGATCACGATCGACGGGCTGCAGCGGGTCGAGAGATCCGTCGCTGATCAATGCGGCGATCTCGCACAGCAGAAAGACCTTCCCGACACTCGCCGTGGAATGGACGCGATCGGCATCGACCTCCACGAGGACGGTGCCGTCGACGGCCACGGCGCAGCATGACCATACGGTCGTCACGCCAGGCCCCTCGTCAGGACGCCGGCACCGGGCACCGGGCCGGAAGCGCAGCGGACACTGCGCACGAGGCCCGTGGTCGTCAGCCCCACCGCGATATCGAGGGCATGCTCATGCGATCGCGCGAGGAAGATGCAGGTGGGCCCGCTGCCCGACACGATCCCTCCCAGGGCGCCCAGGTCGATGCCGGCCTCCAGGGTCCGCGCCAGTGAGGGCATGAGCGACAGGGCGGCTGCTTGCAGGTCGTTGTGCAGGGCCAGGCCCACGGCCCCGGCGTCGTCGGCGCGCAAGGCCTGCAGCATGGCCTCGCCCACCCCGGGAGCGGGAAGCGCGGCACCCGCCGTGAGTCGATCGAATTCCGCGTAGACCGCGGGGGTGCTGAGCTGTCCCTCGCTGAGCGCGACGACCCAGTGGAGTCGTCCTCGCGCGAGGACGGGCGCAAGCCTCTCGCCGCGTCCCGTGCCGAGCATCGTGCCTCCCCGCAGCAGGAAGGGGACATCGGACCCGAGGTCGGCCGCCAGCGTGTCCATGCGGTCGCGCCCCAGCGCCCCGTCCCACAGCGCGTCGCACGCCACCAGCACCGCCGCGGCATCGGCGCTGCCACCGGCCATACCGCCCGCGACCGGGATCGACTTCGCGATCGTGATGCGCAGGTCGGGGTCTCGGCCAGCGGCGCGCGCCGCGGCTCGGGCCGCGCGCACCGCGATGTTGCCGTCATCGCGGGGCAGGTCGGCCGCGCCGTGTCCCTCGATGTCGAGGCACACGCCCGACCCCGGCGAGCCCTCGGCGACGACGACCTCGTCGCACAGGTCGACAGCCTGGAAGACGGTGGCGAGCGGGTGATAGCCATCAGGCCGCGCCGCACCGACGCGAAGGTCGAGATTGACCTTCGCGGGCACACGCACCGTCACCGAGCGAGCCATTCCCCGACCCTAGACGGGGGAGCTCAGGTGAGGGCCGCGGCGCTCGCGATCCGCGCGAACTCCGCGACCCCGAGGTCCTCGCCCCTCGCTCCCGGATCGACCCCGGCCGCCAGCAGGACCCGCTCGGCCAGCTCGCGGGACCCTGCCCATCCCGCCAGCGCCGCGCGCAGTGTCTTGCGGCGCTGCGCGAAGGCGGCATCGACGCAGGCGAAGACCTGCTCGCGGGTGGCCGTCCCCGGGGGCGATGAATGGCGGCGGAAGGAGACGAGGCCCGAATCGACATGTGGCACGGGCCAGAAGACCGTCGGGGAGACCGATCCGGCGCGATGTGCCGCGGCGTACCAGGCGAACTTCACGGACGGTACGCCGTACGTGCGACTGCCGGGACCGGCGACGAGGCGATCGGCCACTTCCGACTGCACCATCACGAGGCCGTGCTCGATCGTCGGGAACATCGCGAGCAGGTGCAGCACCACGGGGACAGCGACGTTGTAGGGCAGGTTCGCCACCAGGCAGGTGGGAGGCAGGGGCAGGGTGTCGATGCGCAGCGCATCGGCGCAGAGCACGGTCAGGCGACCCGCGTCCGCCGGGCGGAATTCCGCGATGGTCCCCGGCAGGGCCTCGGCCAGGGTCGGGTCGATCTCGACCGCGATGACCCGGGAGCCCTCAGCCAGCAGCGCCAGGGTGAGGCTGCCGAGCCCGGGACCGACCTCGAGGACGACATCGTCGGGCGTAATGCCCGCGAGGTGGGCGATGCGCCGCACCGTGTTGGCGTCGACGACGAAGTTCTGGCCTCGCTGCTTGCTCGGTCGCACCCCGAGGCGCCCGGAGATGGCGCGGACATCAGCAGCGCCGAGCAATCCGTCGCTCATGGCGCTACAGCGGCCCGAAAGCGCTCTGGGAGTTATCCCAGAGGTCCGCGCACACTTGGTCGAGCGGCTCCTGCCGCGTCGCGGCCATCGTGCGCACCGTGAGCGGCACGAGATAGGAGGCATTCACGGCGCCCCGATGAGGCACCGGCGTGAGATACGGCGCATCGGTCTCGACGAGGAAGGCCGAGCGAGGAAGTGCACGGAGAGCGTCCCGCAGGTCCTCGGCGTTCTTATAGGTCACGACGCCCGCGAAGGAGCAGAACCATCCGCGATTGGCGCAGTGCCTCGCCATCTCGGCATCGCCGGAGAAGCAGTGGAAGACCACGCGATCGGGGGCGCCCTCCTCCTCGAGGATGCGCAGGATGTCCGCGTGCGCTTCGCGGTCATGGATCACGAGCGTGCGATCGAGGCGCTTGGCCATGTCGATGTGCCGGCGGAAGGACTCGTGCTGCAACGCCTGCTCGCTCTGCTCGCGGGTCCGGTAGTAGTCCAGGCCCGTTTCTCCCACCGCCCGCACGGACGGACGGGCAGCGAGGGCTTCGATCTCGGCGAGCGCCGCCTCGAGGCCGGCGATGCCATCGCGGCCGACGATGCGCGGAACGTCGTTCGGGTGCAGGGCCACCGCCGCGACGACGTCATCGCGCGTCTCGGCGAAGTCCGCGGCCCAGCGTGAGGACGCCACGTCGCAGCCGACCTGCACGACGCGGGTGATCCCCGCATCGTGCGCGAGCGCCAGGGCCTCGCCGGGTGCGAGCGTGTCGCCGAGGTGGCGGTCGACCACGTCGAGGTGGCAGTGCGTGTCGACCACCGGCAGCGGCAAGGGGTCGGTGGTCCCCGGACGCTCTCTCACTCGGCGGTCTCCTCCAGTCGCGGGAAGAGGATCGCGCCCTTCGACACCGTGGCCCCGGGGGCCAGGGTCCCCCAGCGCGCGACGTCGGCGATGCGCTGCTCGGCGATAGGGCCGAGGCTGGCCTCGGCGCCGAGCTGCTCCCAGAGAGCGGACATGGTGCCCGGCATCACGGGGTTGTAGAGCACGGCAATGGCCCGCAGCGACTCGCACACCGTGTAGAGGACGGTGTCGAGGCGCTCGGCACTCGCCGGATCCTTGGCGAGGACCCACGGCTCCTGCTCGGTCACGTAGAGGTTGACCGCCTCGATGAAGCGGCGTACATGGCCGATGCCTCCCGCGAAGTCGAGGACCTCCATGGCGGCATCCGCCTCGGCAGCGATCACCGTCAGCAATGCCTGCAGCTCATGCTCCGGCGTCTCCGAGGGGCCGGGAGCCGGGAGGACGCCCTCCCGGTAGCGCTGCACCATGGCCGTGGCCCGGGAGGCGAGGTTGCCGAGTCCATTGGCGAGCTCCGAGGTGTAGCGGGCCGACATGTCCTCCCAGGAGAACGACCCGTCCTGGCCGAAGTGGATGGCCCGCATGAAGTAGTAGCGGAACGCATCGACCCCGAAGTGCCCCGTGATCTGCTCGGGCGCGATGCCCGTGAGCCGACTCTTGCTCATCTTCTCGCCGCCGACGAGGAGCCACCCGTGGGCGAAGACGCAGCGCGGCAGCGCGAGTCCGGCGGCCATGAGCATCGCCGGCCAGTAGACGGCGTGGAATCGCAGGATGTCCTTGCCCACCAACTGGACATCGGCCGGCCAGGTCTCGGCGAAGAATCGCCCTTCGGCGGACTCCGGATCGGCCCCGTAGCCGATGGCGGTGATGTAGTTGAGCAGGGCGTCGAACCACACGTAGATGACCTGGCGCTCGTCCCACGGCAGGCCGATCCCCCAGGCGACGCTCGACCGCGACATCGAGATGTCGACGAGGCCTCCGCGCAGGAAGCTCATCACCTCGTTGTAGGCGCTCGCGGGACGGATGGTCTCGGGGTGCTGCTCGTAGTGGTCGATGAGCGCATCGGTGAACGCGGAGAGGCGGAAGAACCAGTTCTTCTCCTTGAGGATTTCCACGGGCCGCCCATGGACGGGGCAGAGCTGGGTGCCGTTGTCCTCCACGAGATCGCCGGGCAGCTTGAACTCCTCGCAGCCCACGCAGTAGGGGCCCTCGTAGTCCGCCTCGTAGACATAGCCCGCGTCGCGGACCTGCTCCCAGAACCTCTGGACCCGCTCCTTGTGCCGCGGCTCGGTCGTCCGGATGAAGTCGTCGTTGGCGACGTCGATCGTGCCGAGGACCGGGCGCCAGGACTGCTCGACCAGGCGGTCGACCCACTCCTGCGGGCTGACCCCGCCTCCCTCGGCAGCGCGCTGGACCTTGGTGCCGTGCTCGTCGACCCCGGTGAGGTACCAGACGCTCTCCCCCCGCTGCCGATGCCAGCGGGTGAGGACGTCGCCGGCCGTCGTGGTGTAGGCGTGGCCGATATGGGGGGCGTCGTTGACGTAGTAGATCGGCGTCGTGACGTAGAAGTCGGCCATGGGACGCGATCCTACTTTCGGTCTGCCGGAGGGCCGTGCCCCGCGTGCTTGGAACGCGCCACAGCGTCATAGACCTGCCGCCGCGGCACTCCGCGGCGCTCGGCGACCTCGGCGATCGCCGCCTTGCGCTGCGCGCCCGCGGCCTCCAGGTCCGCGACCTC
>JBPCSL010000207.1:0-15261 GCA_051007175.1 Candidatus Nanopelagicales bacterium | reverse complement strand
GCCGACCGCGATGGCGACCAGGGAGTCGAGCGGGAGCCACCCGGTGATCGCCACGAGCCCGATCCCCACGATGACGCCCAGGGAGGTGTAGACGTCGGTCATGAGGTGCTTGCCGTCCGCGACCAGGGTGATCGATCGGTGACGTCGCCCCTGCCGCAGGATCACCAGGCCCACGACGCCGTTGATGACGGTGGCCGCGAGAGTGACCGCGAGGCCGATGCCCAGGTCCTCCAGCGGCTCCGGGTTGACGAGCCTCTCAATCGCCGCGTAGACGATCACGGCAGCGGCCACGAAGATCATGGCGCCCTCGGCGCCGGCGGAGAAGTACTCGGCCTTCCCATGGCCGAAGTGATGCTTCTCGTCCGCGGGCCTCGCCGCAAAGGACAGGGCAATGAGGGCAAGCACCGCGGCGACCAGGTTGACCACGGACTCCAAGGCATCCGAGAGCAGGCCCACCGATCCGGTCAGCAGGTACGCCGCCGTCTTCATGCCGATGGTCACGACCGCGGCGGCGATGGACAGCCAGGCCCACTTCGTGAGGGAGTGGGCGTGCGCGCCGGACACTAGAAGGTCCCCTCCCCCGGTGGCGCAGGCTCGGGCGGCGAGCCGTCATCGCTGCGGACCGGGCCGTTGAGGTACTTCATCGCTCCGTAGATGCCGGCGGCCAGCGGGACGCCGATGAGAGCGCCGAGCAGCCCGAAGTACGCCGCGCCGACAGCGGTGACGAGCACGATCGCCACGGGATGGAGGTTGACCGTCTGGCCCATGATGAGCGGCTGCAGCACATTCCCCTCAAGCTGGCCGATGACGAAGATGAGCACGATGACGAGTGCGCCCGCGAGGGGCCCGTCGGTGACGAGCGCCACGAAGGCCGCGAGCAGCATCGCGATGGGCGCGCCGATGTAGGGGATGAAGGCGCCAAAGAAGACGATGATGCCGAGCGGGATCGCCAGGGGCACGCCCATGATGAGCAGGACGATTGTCACGAGCGTCGCGTTGGTAACCGCCACCAGGACCAGGCCCTGCGAGTACTGGGAGAAGCCGCCCCAGGCGATGCGGATCGACTGCGCCACGACCTCGCGGTTGCGCTCAGGCAGCCAGCCGATGACCCACCCGAACATGGCGTGCGGCTGGATGAGGATGAAGATGAGGATGAAGACCGCAGCCGCGAGGGCCGTGCCGACGCCGAGGATGCTGCCGACGCCCGAGAGCACGCCGAGCGCGATGTCGCCGCCCGACTGGCGGATGAAGTTCTCCACTCCCTGGTAGAGGCTCACCAGCTGCGTGTCGGTCACCTGGAGTGGTCCCTCGCGCAGCCAGGTCTGGATGTCGATGACGCCCTGGTTGAAGGCCTGGGCGATGCCCTCCCACTGCGAGGCGGTCTGCAGGCCGATGAAGGTGATGACGACGCCGACAGCCACGAAGAAGACGAGCAGGGAGAGCACGGCCGCGAGCCAGCGCGGCATGCTCCGGGCAAGCCAGTTCGTCAGCGGCATGAGCCATGCCGCGATGAGTAGGGCGAAGAAGAGCGCGAGGATCAGCGTCTGCAGGGGCGACAGCAGCAGGAGCAGCCCCCACACGACCACCCCGATGGCGGCAAGCCGCCAGGCGTAGCCGCCCAGCCGGCGGAAGGCCGGGGAGACGAGGTCGGGGGTGTCATAGGGCGTGGGGCGCGGCGGCCTCGGCGGCAGGGTCGGCTCGTCGTCCCGCCTGCGCTTGCTCGCCACCACCCCTCCTCCCTGTGGCCCTCCCTCCTGTGGGGAGCGTAGACCGCGAGGGCCCACGCGCGCCCCCGGCACCCTAGGGTGGTCACGCCATGACCGAGCTCAGGTACGACGTCGCCGGGTCGGGGCCGCCGCTGGTCCTCGTCCACGGGCTCGCCTCGTCGCGACGCTGCTGGGGCCTCGTCGTCGACGACCTCGCCCGTGACTTCACGGTGTACGCCGTCGACCTCCCCGGGCACGGCGAGTCGGACCCCGTCCCCGGACAGGTCGAGACGCCCGCCACCGAGATGGCGCTCGCCCTCGGACGCTTCCTCGACTCCCAGGGCATCGACCGCGCGCATCTGGCCGGCAACTCCCTTGGCGGCTGGACCGTCCTCGAGGCCGCTGCCGACGGGCGCGCGCGATCGGTCGTCGCGCTGTGCCCCGCGGGCCTGTGGGAGCCCATCACGAAGCCCCTGGCCGCGATCCAGTTCAATCGGCGCTCCGCAACGGCGCTGCGCTCGGCGATCCCCGCCGTCATGCGCATCGGCCCCGTGCGACGCGCGCTCATGCGCACCGGGGTCGAGCGCACCGCCCAGGTGCCCTACGAGGTCGCGGTCGATGCGGCCCTCGCGCAGGCCGATGCCCGCGGCTTCGACCAGGCGCACGACGGCGCCCTCCACCGCGCCTTCGAACGCGCCGCCTCCATCCCCGCGTCCGTGCCGGTCACCATCGCCTTCGGCGACAACGACCGACTGCTCCCCTATCCCCGATTCCAGCGACGCGATCTCGCGCCGGCCCATGCGCGCTGGGACGTGCTCTGGAATTGCGGCCACGCCCCCATGTGGGATCTCCCGCGGGTCACCACCGCTCTCATCCGGGATGCCGCGGAGCGGAGCGGCTCCGCGTGAGCATCCGCGTCTACCAGGGGCCGCATGCCGACGGACGACGTACGCCGATCACCTGGGCATGGCTCCCGTGGCTCTTCGCCGGCATCACCATCGGCGGGCAGATCATCTGGCTCCTGGCACCGGCCGCGCGCGACGCGCTCACCATCATCACGGTCGTGTCGTTCTTCCTTGCATCGGCGTCGCACGCCTGGCTGACACGCGGCTTCGTGTGGGCACTGGGCTACGTGGCCATCGCGGCCGGCATCGGCTGGGCCATGGAGGCCATCGGCGTGCGCACGGGGATCCCCTTCGGGCCCTACTCCTACGCCGACTCGCTCGGGCCGTTGCTCCTCGGCGTACCGGTCCTCGTGATGATGGCGTGGGCGATGATGGCCTACCCGTGCCTGCTCGCCGGGCGACGCCTCTCGAGCACGCGCGCCGGCGTCGTCGTCTTCGGAGCCTGGCTTCTCGCGGCGTGGGACCTCTTCCTCGACCCGCAGATGGTGTCCGAGGGGCATTGGACGTGGTCGAGCCCCGATCCCGGACTGCCGGGCATCCCCGGGATCCCGCTGTCGAACTACCTGGGCTGGGTGATCACCGCACTCCTCATCATGGCGCTGCTCGCGCGCCTGCCCGCGGGCCGGCCGAGTCTCGATGGCGTGCCGACGCTCATGCTCGCGTGGGTCTACTGTTCGAACGTGCTCGCCAACGCCGTCTTCTTCGGCCGGCCGTGGGTGGCGCTCTGGGGCGGCATCATCATGGGCATCGTCGTGGTGCCGTGGGCCTGGGTGTCCTGGACACGCCGGCCATGAGCCTGCGCCGCCTCTCCCAGGCCCTCGCCGGCACCGGCGCGCTCACCGCCGCAGCGCTCACCGCGCACGCGGCCGTCAACATGCGCATGGTGCGACGCCCGCGCGACGAGTCGGTCACCATCGACGAGCGTGTCTCCGTGCTGCTCCCGGCGCGCAACGAGGCCCATCGCATCACCCCGACGCTGCGCGCCCTGCTCGCCCAGGAGGGCGTGCCGCACCTGGAGATCCTCGTCCTCGACGACGGCTCCACGGACGGCACCGGAGACGTCATCCGCCAGGCGGTGGGCACCGATCCGCGCGTCAAGGTCATCGACGGGCCCGATGACCCGCCGCCCGACGGGTGGCTGGGCAAGTCCTGGGCCTGCCATCGGCTGTCCCAGGAGGCCACCGGCGACGTGCTCGTCTTCGTCGACGCGGACGTCGATCTCACGACGCGCGCCATCGCCTCGACCATCCACCACATGCGCGCGTCAGGCCTGGACCTGCTCTCCCCCTACCCCCGACAGGTCGCGGTCACCCCCGCGGAGCGGATCACCCAGCCGCTCGTCACCTGGTCCTGGGTGACCGCGCTGCCGATCCGCATCACCGAGCGCAGCCACTACCCGTCGATGGCCGCGGCCATCGGGCAGTTCATCGTCGTCGACGCGCGCGCCTACCGCATCAGTGGCGGACACGGCTCGGTGGCGAGCATGATTCTCGAGGACGTCGGAGTGCTGCGGGCGCTCAAGCGCCACGGCTTCCGCGGCGCGCCCGCCGATGGCAGTGCGGTGGCGTCCTGCCGCATGTACGACAGCGCGGAGGAGATCTACGCCGGCTACACGAAGTCCGTGTGGTCGGTCTTCCAGCCGCCCGTCGCGGCGTACGCCCTCGTCGCCGTGATGGTGAGCGCGTACGTCGCCCCGCCCGTATTCGCCGTCGTCGGCCCGGGACGTCGCACTCGCCTGTGGGGACTCACCGGATACGGCGCCGGCGTCCTCGGCCGCTACGTCGTCGCGCGCCGCACGGGCGAGCGGGTGTGGCCCGACGTGCTGGCACAACCGGTGTCGGTGGGCGTCTTCGCGGGACTCATCATCGAATCCCTCCGCCGCCATCGTGCCGGCACCATCACCTGGCGGGGGCGCCCGATCCCGTGACGCTCGTCGTCCTGCTCGCCTACGGCCTCGGTGCGGCGGCCGGCTGGGGCTTCTCGCGCAGTGACCGAGTCGCGCCCGCCTGGCGCGTCATCATCCGCGTCCAGCTGCTGCTCGTGTCGGTCTTCGTCTCCCTGCTCGCCGCGTGGCGGCTCCAAGGCCTGGCCGACCTGGTGTGGCCGCTCATCGGCGGGGCGATGGTGATCGTCCTCGTCGCCTCCGCCTTCCTCGTCACGCCGAAGGGTCCCGAGCGACCGGGCCGGGCGATGCTTCGCGGGTGGGCCGTGATCCCCAACGGGGGCTACTGGGTCATCCCGGTCGCGACCGCGATCGCCGGTGCACACGGTGCTGTGTTCGCCGTCCTCATCGACCGCGTGAACGTGCTCATCGCGGGCTTCATGACGTGGGTGCTGCGCCGCTACGCGCCGATCCCGCAGCGCACCCGCACCTCCTGGGTCGACCAGGGTCCCGTCATCGCGCTCCTCGTCGGCCTCGTCCTCAACTACTTCTCCGATGCGCCCGAGTGGACGGCCACGGCACTGGTGTGGACCGCGCCCGTGATGGCGATGACGGGGGCCGCGGTCTTCGTCGGATCGGTGCTCCACCCCAGTCAGCGCATCGCCTGGCGCCCCGGAGTGCGGCCGTGGGCCGTCCTCGTCGCGGTACGCGTCGCGCTCTTCCTGCCGCTGGCCTTCCTCGCCCCCGGCGTCGCGATCCCCATCGGATTCCTGCTCTTCGCCTTCTCCATCCCCGCGTTCTTCCCACCGCAGCTGTCGATCCTCTACGGGTACGCCGACCCGGTGGTCGCGGCCGCCGTGCGCTGGGGATGGGTCTTCGCGCCCATCGGCATCGCCGCGGCCGAGATCGCCTTCCGGATGTGAGCCCCTAGCCTGGGCATGTGGCACGCATCGTCGTCATCGGCGCCGGCATGGGCGGTATGGCGGCTGCCGTGCGCCTGCGCACGAAGGGCCATGACGTCACGGTGCTCGAGCAGGGTGACAGGCCCGGCGGGAAGCTCGCCCGCTACTCGCGCGACGGATTCGTCTTCGACACCGGACCCAGCCTGTTCACGCTGCCCGCCGTCTACCGCGACCTCTTCCTCAAGACAGGCGGTGCCCTCGAGGAGGCCGTCGACCTGCAGCCCCTCGACACGGCATTCGGCTATCGCTTCGCGGACGGCAGCACCCTCGAGGTGCCCGGTGCCGACCCGGGCCGCATTGCCCGGGCGATGGGCGACCAGCTCGGCGGCACGGCACAGGAGGACTGGCGCGGGCTCATGGCGCGGGCGGCCGAGGTCTGGCGCATCACGCGCGGGCCGTTCATCCAGTCGCCGCTGGCGGGAGCGGGCACGCTCCTCCGGCTCGCCACCGATCCGCGGGAGGTGCGCGCGGTGGCGCCCTTCACCTCGCTGCGCGCGCTCGGCCGCCGTCACCTGCGCGATCCGCGACTGGTGACCGTGCTCGACCGCTATGCGACGTACCAGGGATCGGATCCGCGCAAGGCGCCCGCCGCGCTCATGACGGTGCCGTACGTCGAGCAGGAGTTCGGCGCCTGGCATCTGGGCGGCGGGCTCGCCACCCTCGCCGACGCCCTCGCCGCGCGCTGCGAACAACGGGGCGTGGCCCTGCGCACCGGTGCCGATGTGCGCAGGATCCGCACGAACTCGGGGGGCATCACCGGCGTCGAGCTGACCGACGGCGAGATGGTCGATGCCGACATCGTCGTCGCCAATGTCGATGCGACCCATCTCTACGCCGACATGATCGAGGACCCGCGGGGCGCGAAGCCCCTGCGGCAGGCCCGGAAGGCGACGCCCTCACTATCGGGCTTCGTGCTGCTGCTGGCGGTGCGCGGGCGCACTCCCGGCCTGCGCCACCACAATGTGTGGTTCCCCGCGGACTACGACGCGGAGTTCGACGCCGTCTTCGGCGGCCGGCCCGTGGCTGACCCCGCGATCTACGTGTGCTCACCCGATGACGACCGCATGCGCCCCGACGGCGATCACGAGTCGTGGTTCGTGCTCATCAATGCGCCACGGCAGGGGCCCGTGGACTGGGACTCCCTGCGCGAGTCCTACGCCGATCACGTGCTCGAGGTGATGGCGCGTCGCGGCTTCGACGTCCGGGACCGGCTGCTGTGGCGCGAGATCCGCACGCCCGCCGATCTCGAGCGCGATGTGCGCGCGCCCGGCGGGTCCATCTACGGCACGAGCAGCAACGGCACGCGAGCGGCGTTCCTGCGACCCGCGAACGTCTCCCCCGTGCCCGGCCTCTACCTCGTCGGCGGCTCCTCGCATCCCGGCGGCGGGCTGCCCCTCGTGGGCATCAGCGCGGAGATCGTCGCCGACGCCATCGGCCGTGCCTAGTCGTCCCTAGTCCTCGCCGGCTCCTCGCCACCCGGCCAATCGCCCATGGAGCGAGAGGGCGCGCAGTCGGCGCTCCGTGCCCTCGCGCGCGGAGTCGGTGGTGACGACGAGGAGTCGGTCGCCCGTCCGGATCCGCGTCTCGGCGTCCGGCACTATGGGATCGCCACCGCGGATGACCAGGGATGCCACGGCACCGACCGGCAGTCCAAGCTCGGTGACGAAGACGCCGGCGAGCTTGCTGTCGTCGGGGACCTCGATCGACAGCACGAGGGCGCGAGCCTCGTCCAGGGGCGCGCTGTCCACGTCGATCTCACCCGGCTGCGAGGGCACAGCGACGCCGAGTCGCCGGCTGAGCCAGGGCAGGGCCGGTGTCTGCAGGACAGTGAGGATGAGCACGACGATGAACGTCGCGTCGAAGATGAGCTCGCCGCCCGGCATGCCCACGCCCAGGGGGATCGCGGCGAAGACGATCGGCACCGCTCCGCGCAGCCCGGCGACGGAGACGAAGGCGATCGCGCGCACGGGCCAGCGGAAGGGCACCAGCGAGACCACGGCCGCGGCCGGGCGCGCGAGGAGCACGAGCACCACCGCGGCGAGCACGGCCATCCCGAGAGCCTGCGGCAGTCGGCTCGGATCGACGAGGAGCCCGAGCATGACGAAGAGCCCGATCTCCGCGGCCCATGACAGACCGTCGGAGAAGCCCTTGACCGCCCGCCGGTGCGGCAGGCTCTTCGAGGACCCCACGATGACGGCCGCGACGTAGACCGCGAGGAATCCGGAGGCGTGCAGGAGGTCCGCCACGCCGTAGCAGGCGACGAGGACCGTGATGACCGCGATCGGGTAGAGACCGGCCGAGGGCAGGGCAATGCGCGGCATGAGCCAGCGCGCCGCGAAGCCCAGCGCGATGCCCACGACGGCACCGCCGACGAGCTCGGCGACGACGAGGAGCGGGATCTCCCAGGGATCGGCGGGCAGCGCGCTTGCCGCGAGCAGCGTGACGAGAACGACGACGGGAGCGTCGTTGAAGCCGGACTCGCCCTCGAGCAGGGAGCGGAGTCGGGGGAGGACATTCACCTTGCGCAGGACGCTGAAGACGGCAGCGGCGTCCGTCGCCGACAGGACGGCCGCGAGCACCAGGGCGACGCGCGGCTCGAGCCCGGCGAGCCAGATCAGGGGCAGCGCGACGACGATCACGCTGACGCCCACCCCCACGGTTGCCAGCACCACGCTCGGCCACAGCACCGGCCGGAGGTCCTGCCACCGCGTGGTGAGGCCGCCGTGCGCGAGGATGATGATGAGCGCCGCGTAGCCCAACACGATCCCCAGCTGCGGATCGTCCAGCCCGATCGGGAACACGGTGCCGAGGGCCAGGCCGATGAGCAGGTAGATGAGCAGGCCCGGCACCCCGAGGCGACCGGCGAATCGCACGCCGATGACGGCGATGATGACGACCAGGGCACCGACGACGATCGTCGGGGCCAGACTGTCGGGGGTCACGCCCTCAGCGACCCGAGCGCCTCGAAGATCTCGCGGGTCGCCGTCGACGAATTGAGCGTGTAGAAGTGCAGGCCGGGAGCGCCGGACTCGAGGAGCTCCTCGCACATCTCGGTCGCGACCTGGACGCCGAGCGCCCGCACAGCGACCGGGTCGTCGGCGATCTCCGAGAAGCGCGCCGCGAGCTCGGGCGGGAACTCCGCGCCCGAGAGCTGTGCGAAGCGCGTGATCTGCGCGACGTCGGTGACCGGCATGATGCCCGCGACGATGGGGATCGTGCACCCGTGCGCGCGGGCACGGTCGACGAGGGTGATGTAGTCGCGGGCGCGGAAGAAGAACTGCGTGATGGCGAACTCCGCGCCGGCGTCGGCCTTGCGCGCGAGCACGCGGGCGTCGAAGTCGAGGTCCGGTGCCTGCGGATGCCCCTCGGGGAACGCCGCGGCGCCCACGCTGAACGTGCCGAGCGAGCGCACGAAGGCGATGAGGTCCTCCGCGTGGTCGAAGCCGCCGGGCGTGGACTCCCACGGGGCGCCCGGGCCGCCGGGCGGGTCGCCGCGCAGGGCCAGGATGCTCGACACCCCGGCATCGGCGTACTCGGCCATGACGCGATGGATGTCGTCGCTCGTCGCGCCCACGCAGGTGAGATGCCCCATCGGCGTCAGCGTGGTCTCGCGGGCGATCTCGCCGGTGATGCGGACCGTCCGGTCGCGTGTCGTCCCGCCGGCCCCGTAGGTGATGGAGACGAAGGTCGGGCGCAGGGCCTCGAGCTCGCGCAGTGCCTGCCACAGGCGCGTCTCGGCGTCCTCGGTCTTGGGCGGGAAGAACTCAAAGGAGAACGAGCGCTCCCCCGAGGCGAGGAGCGCGCTCACCCCGTACTCCGCCATGGCCCGACCTTACGCGGTGCCGGGATCCCCGACTGCCCCTAGGCTCAGGGCATGCCCTCCCCCCTCGACGCCGAGGACCTGCGCCCCCGCGTGCAGAAGGTTGTCGACGACTTCGTCGCCGGACAGCAGGCGGTGCTCGACGGCGTGAGCGACGACCTCGGACCACTCGTGGACGCGGTCTCAGACCTGCTGCGCGGCGGTAAGAGGCTGCGGCCGGCCTTCTGCTGGTGGGGCTACCGGGGAGCCGGGGGCGCCGACACCGAGGAGGCCCTGCGCGCCGCCGCGGCCCTGGAATTCCTGCAGGCGTGCGCGCTCATCCACGACGACGTCATGGACGGGTCCGACACGCGCCGCGGCATGCCGTCGGCGCATCACCGCTTCGCCATGCTGCACCGCGGGTCCGAGTGGCGTGGATCGCCCGAGGCCTTCGGCGTCGGCGCGGCCATCCTGCTCGGCGACCTCTGCCTCTCCTGGGCCGATGAGCTGCTGCTCACCAGCGGCATGCCCGCCGATGCCCTTGCCCGCGGCAAGGCCGTCTACGACGAGATGCGCACCGAGCTCATGGCCGGGCAGTACCTCGACCTGCTCGAGCAGGCACGTGGCGGTGGGTCCGTGGAGCGCGCCATGCTCGTCGTGCGCTACAAGTCGGCGAAGTACACCATCGAGCGCCCGCTGCACCTCGGCGGAGCGCTCGCCGGTGCCGCGCCGGAGATCCTCGACGCCTACACCGGCTATGGCCTGCCGCTCGGCGAGGCTTTCCAGCTGCGCGACGACGTGCTCGGCGTCTTCGGCGACCCGGGCGAGACCGGCAAGCCGGCGGGCGATGACCTGCGGGAAGGCAAGCGCACCGTGCTCATCGCCACGGCCATGTCGCACGCGACACCCGCGCAGGCAGCGGAGATCCGCCGCCATCTCGGTGACCCGGGTCTCGGCGACGAGGGCATCACGGCGCTGCGCGAGGTCATCGTCGACACCGGCGCCCTCGAGCAGGCTGAGCGACTCATCCTCGATCTCACCGACCAGGCGCTGGCAGCGCTGGACGCCGTCGAGCTGGCGCCGCCGGCCACCGAGGTGCTCACCGGCCTCGCCTACGCCGCGACGCGCAGGAGCGTGTGATGGCACGGACCGTCGTCGGGCCCACCGATCATGTCGTCGTCGTCGGCGCCGGCCTCGGTGGGCTCTCCGCCGCGATGCGCCTGGCCGGTGCCGGGCGGCGCGTCACCGTCCTGGAACGCGAGCTCACTCCCGGCGGGCGAGCGGGGCGCCTCGACCTCGAAGGGGCGAGCGGCACCTACCGCATCGACACCGGGCCCACCGTGCTCACCATGCCCGACCTCATCGCGGACGCCTTCGACAGCGTGGGCGAGGACATGGCCGACTGGCTGGAGCTCATGCCGGTCTCGCCGCTCTACCGCGCGTTCTATCCCGACGGCTCGCGGCTCGACGTGCACGCCGACGTCGACGCCATGGCCGAGGAGATCCGCACGGTCATCGGCCCCGATGAGGCCGCCGGCTATCGCCGCTATGTCGACTTCGTCTCGCAGCTCTACCGCTACGAGATGACGGACTTCATCGACCGCAATATCGACTCGCCCTTCGACCTCCTCACGCCGAACCTTGCGCGACTTGTGGCACTGGGCGGATTCCGCAGGCTCGCGCCCAAGGTGCGCCAGTACCTCCGCGACCCTCGCACCGAGCGGGTCTTCAGCTTCCAGGCCATGTACGCCGGACTCTCCCCCTACGACGCCCTGGCGATCTACGCCGTCATCGCCTACATGGACTCCGTCGCGGGCGTGTACTTCCCGCGGGGCGGCATGCACGCCGTGCCGACGGCCATGGCCGGGGCGGCGGAGAAGCATGGCGTGGAGTTCCGCTACGGCACCGAGGTCACCCGGGTGGAGACCCGCGGCACGCGCGCGGTGGCCGTCCACACCGCCGACGGCGAGCGCATCGAGGCCGACGTCGTAGTCCTCAACCCCGATCTCCCGGTCGCCTACCGCGACCTCCTCGGACGCTCGCCCTGGTCGGTGCGCCGACTGGACTACTCGCCGTCCTGCTTCCTGCTGCTCGCGGGATCCTCGGCGTCGTACTCCCAGATCGCCCATCACAACATCCACTTCGGGCGCTCATGGAAGGGCGTCTTCCGCGAGCTCATCGACGAGCGCCGGCTCATGACCGACCCGAGCCTGCTCGTCACCAATCCCTCGCACTCCGACCCCTCCCTCGCACCCGACGGTCGCGAGATCTACTACGTCCTCTTCCCCACGCCCAACCTCGACGCCCCCATCGACTGGGCCCGCGAGGGCGGCCGTTACCGCGACGAGGTCGTGCGCGTGCTCGAGGAGCGGGGCTATCGCGGCTTCGGCGACGCGATCGAGGTCGAGTCGACGACGACGCCGATGGACTGGGAGCTGCGCGGCATGGAGCGCGGTGCTCCCTTCGCCGCCGCCCACTCCTTCCTGCAGACAGGCCCCTTCCGGCCACGCAATATCTGGGGGGAGAACGTCGTCTTCACGGGGTCGGGCACCCAACCGGGCGTCGGAGTCCCCATGGTCCTCGTCTCCGGACGGCTGGCCGCCGAGCGCGTGCTCGGCCGCGACCCGCTCTATCGCTCCCGCGCAATACGCTGAACGGGTGAGTCGATCCGGGCCCGGCGGGGCGGCTAAGCCGCCCCTGTCGGGCTGGCTCGACGGGCGCATGCTGGCCCGCTACGGCCTCCCCGGCTTCGCGGGCTCCCTCCTGCTCACCGTCGGCGCCTTCGGAGTCGGCTGGCTGCCACTGAAGACCGGCATCGTCGAGATCGTCTACGTCGAGGCACTCCGCGGGACCACGCTGGGCACGCTCGTGTCGCGCGCGCTCATCTTCGTCGGCGTCGCCCTGCTCCTGCAGGCCTGGCTCATCCTCGGCCACGATCTGCTCGCCGACCGCAGCGATCCGCACGCGCTCGTCGACGCCACGCCGGCCAACATGACGGCGATCCTCGTGACCTGGTGCGCGCCCTTGCTCATCGCACCCCCGCTCTTCAGCCGCGATGTCTACAGCTATTTCGCGCAGGGCCGCGTGCTCGCGATGGGCGAGGATCCCTACGCGACCGGCGTCGCCGTCGTCGACGGCTGGTTCCAGGACGGCGTCGATCCCATGTGGGCCGAGACGCCCACGCCGTACGGCCCCTTCTTCCTCCTCATCTCGCGCGGGGTGTCGAACTTCGCGGTCGACCAGCCCGCACTGGCCGCCCTGGTCTTCCGCGCCATCGCCCTCGTGGGGCTCGCCCTGCTCGTCGCCTACGTGCCACGACTCGCCTTCCTGCATGGGATCAACCCCGCGCGCGCTCTCTGGCTCGGGGTGCTCAATCCCCTCGTCGTCATGCACTTCGTCGCCGGCGCGCACAATGACGCGCTGATGGCAGGGCTCATCGCCATGGGCCTGTGCCTCGCCGCCGAGCGCCATGCCGTGTGGGGATCGGCGGCCATCGCCCTGGCCGCCTCGGTGAAGCCGATTGCCTTCCTCGCACTGCCCTTCGTCGGACTGCTGTGGGCAGGACTGCGCTCGGGCTGGTGGCCGCGGATCCGGGCCTGGGTGCTTGCCGGCTTGGTCGCCGCGGTGGTCTTCGCGCTCACGAGCGTCATCGCCGGCGTCGGGCTCGGGTGGATCAATGCCCTCGGTGCACCCGGCACCGTGCGCACATGGCTCTCCCCGCCTACAGCCCTCGGCATGCTCATCGGCGGCGCGACGACCTGGGCCGGGATCACGATCGATAACAACCTGGCCGTCACGGTCCTGCGGCTTATCGGGACCGCGATCGGGCTCGGCATCGTGCTGTGGCTGGTCCTGCGACCGGAGGGCCGCAGCCCGGTGCGCGGAGCGGCGCTGGCCTTCCTCGCGGTCGTCGTGCTCGGTCCGGTCATCCAGCCCTGGTACCTGCTGTGGTTCCTCCCCCTCTTCGCGGCCACCGGGCTCAGCCCCCGCCAGCTGCGCTGGACCATCGTGCTCATCGCCGGTTTCTCCCTGCACGGCATGGCCGAGTCCAGCTCCACGTCGGACAACCTCTTCGAGTTCAGCGACGGCCTGGCCATCGTGGCGGCCTTCGTCGTGGTCGGGCTCGTCCTGCTCGCCAGCCCACGCGAGCGTCGCCTCGTCCTCGGCGGCCCACTCTCGCACGGACTCGTGCCCGCCGATCCGCCGGCGCGGGCGCGGGCCGAGCAGTCGGTGTTCCGTGGCAGGATCAAGCGTGGCCCGGACCGATGAGCTCGACGCAGCCGGCATCCGCGATGCGTCGCTGCGGGCCTCCTATGAGCGCTGCAAGCGGCTCAATGCGCAGCACGGCAAGACCTACTACCTCGCGACCCTGCTCCTGCCCGCGCGCAAGCGGCCGTACGTCCACGCGCTCTATGGCTTCGCCCGCTACGCCGACGAGATCGTCGACGACCTGTCCTCGACACTGAGCGACCAGGAGAAGGCCGACTGGCTCGGCACCTGGGGCGATGACATTCTCGGCGACCTGCGCCGGGGCCGGTCCCATGACCCCGTGGGCCGCGCGCTCGTCGACACCGTCCGCACCTGGGACATCCCGCTCGAGCACTTCGAGGCCTTCCTGCATTCGATGCGCATGGACCTCACCGTCACCGAGTACGCCGACTATGACGCGCTCTACGAGTACGTCTACGGATCCGCCGCCGTGATCGGCCTGCAGATGGTGCCCATCCTCGAGCCCACCTCGCCGGAGGCCTACGACCGCGCCATGGACCTCGGGGTGGCCTTCCAGCTGGCCAACTTCATTCGCGACGTCGGCGAGGATCTCCGCCGCGGCCGCGTGTACCTGCCGATGGACGAGCTTGCCGTGCACGGCGTGTCCCGCGCGGACCTCGAGCGCGGAATCCTCACGCCGGACATCCGCGCCGCCCTCGCCGACCAGATCGCGCGGGTGCGCATGCTCGAGGAGAGGTCGCGCCCGGGGGTCGCCATGCTCGCCCCCGACTCGCAGCCCTGCATCGACGCCGCCCGGGAGTTGTACTGCGGGATCGTCGACGAGGTGGAGCGCATCGACTTCCAGGTCTTCGACCGGCGCGCCACCGTGCCGCTACGGCGACGCCTCGCCGTCGCCGGCCCCGCGTGGGCCCGCGCCGTCCGCGCTCGGCGGCGCGGCCGGCACGCCGCCGCCTGATCGACGCCAGATCGGCGGCCCCGACACCGGCGTGCGCTGCACGCCGCGACGTCCCCAGAAGACCCACAGGGCCATCGCGAGCAGGCACAGCGAGAAGCCCATGAGCAGGTCCTCGAAAGGCTGGAAGACGATGCGCCCCTCGCCGAAGAACGGCGGCGGTCCGCTGTCCGCCGGCTGGGAGCCCACGATCGCGGCATCGGCGTACCGGAAGACGCGGAGCGCGGTGAGCACGCCATTGGTGAGGAGCTGGAAGAACAGCACGATCGCATAGGCCACCCAGAAGCCCTTGCGGGTGACGAGTCGTGTCCTCAGCACCAGCAGGTCGGCGAGCACGGCACCGATCACCATGAGGACGCCGATCTGCGTGTAGGTCATGGCGACCCGTCCTCGTCGCCCAGGGGCCAGCCGCGCACGGAGCGCACCGCCTCAAGGCTGAGGATCGACGCGGTGGGCACGACAAGGAAGAAAATGAGCTCCTCCACCGGCAGCACGCCGAAGAGGTCAATGCCGACGGTCCGGGTCGGGTCGATACTCCAGTGCCCGGTGGCAATCGCCCAGGCATCCCAGGCGACGAAGATGACGACCGGCAGGGACAGGGCCAGCAGCAGTCGCTTCCACCGCCGGAAGACGCGCGTGCGCAGCGCGACCTCGAGCCAGGCCGAGCCGAGGAAGATGAAGAGCAGGACGCCGAGGTAGGTGAACTGCTGCATCAGCCGCTCGCGAGCTTGGCGTGGTCCCAGGAGACCGTCCGCTCGGGGACCAGACGCAGTGCCGCCTGCTTGGCGGCCGTCGGCCGATAGGCCTCGCGCACCGCAGGGACGT
>JBPCSL010000206.1:0-23572 GCA_051007175.1 Candidatus Nanopelagicales bacterium | reverse complement strand
AGGCATCGTGACGACCACCGAGTCAGCCCCCGCCTCGCTCTACCGGGTCACCGTGCTCGGCACCGCCCTGCTGCGCATGTGGCGCGGCTGGAAGATCCTCATTCCGGTCATCGTGATCAATGCCCTGCTCCAGGCCCTGCTGCTGTGGCCCGGCGTGCTTCCCTACCTCAGCATCGCTTTCATCGTCATCGCGCTGCTGTCCCTACTCATCCTGGTGAAGGCCTACAACTTCGTGGCGGCCGCCATGCTGCAGGCCGCGGTCGGCCCGGTCGACTGGCGCGAGGTCTATGCCAACCTGTGGCGCCGCTACTGGCTGCTGCTCGCGTGGTCGGTCGCACTGCTCATCGTCGTGATCATCGCCTTCGCCCTGTACGTCGTCCCCGGCTTCATCGTGCTGGCCCTGACGCCGTACCTCCTCCTCGGCGTCGTCGATGGGCAGCGCAACCCCCTTGCCGTGAACTTCCGCACGATCGGCGCCCGCTGGGGCCGGTGGCTCATCACGGTCATCATCATGGGTGTCCTGTGCTTCGTCCTGTGGTTCCTGTCGGCCCTCAATGGCTTCTTCGTCACGGGTGCGCCCGCCGCCTTCATCGGCTGGCTGGTCCTGGGATTCGTCGCCAGTTGGTTCACGTGCGCGTGGGCGCTCGTCTACCGATCGGTCAACGCCCGCTAGCAGGCGGAGACGGCGCACGGCTGGGCCGGTGGCGTCGCCTGCCCGAGACGCCACAGCATGGTGAGGTGCCGGGCGTCGTCCCTACGGACCTTCCGGAGCGTCCGCAATGCGCGGGCATCGATCTCGACGGCGATCGTCGCGTCCAGGACTGCCAGGTGCTGCCGCTCGATGGCGACACCCGCCTGCGCGGCCGACCTCAGGTCGACGTATCCCTCGGCCAGCCACCGCCAGTAGTCCTGTTGGAGGCCCGGGTAGTCACCGAAGTCTCCGCGGGGCCGCTCCTCGGCGGGAATGCTGAGGCGCCGCAATACGCGCACGTGGGCCGCGTCCTCGAGGGCGATCCGGGTGATCTGCGGGACGTCGTACACCTCGTCGAAGGAGGCCATGAGATCACGGGCTGCCCGCTCCTCGGCCGTCACGTAGGCGAGGACGCGCTGGTGTTCCTCAGGCCCCGCATGGGCGGCAGGGGGAAGTCCGCAGCCCAGCGCCAGCGCCACGAGGACCGGGAGAAGGCGGCGCATGCGACCACGCTCGCGCCCCGCGGCGGACCTCAGAAGGGCGCGGACGGGCATGCCCCGTCTACTCGGGATCTGACTGGTGACCGCCGTCTCCGCGGTGCCGACGGGGAGACCATGAGGCCATGCGCGGATCGCTCATCGCCGGCCTCGCCCTGGCGATCCTCGACCTGCCGGTCCTCTTCCTCGGGCTCATCGATCCACTCGAGGGTGGCCTCGCCTTGCTGGTCGGGCTCGGCATCGGCGTCCTCGTGCGAGTGCTGACCCGGGTGCCGGTGCCGCGCTTCACCTGGATCGCACTCGCCGCCACGCTGGCCATCGGCGCGCTCGTGCTCATCCTCGCGGCGGCACTGCCGCCGATCGAGGTGCCCGAAGGCGCCGCCAATCCCGTCGGGGGACGCCTGCCCCTTGCCCTGCTCAACTGGATCTACCGGCTTGGCGCGCTCGTGACGCTCGGCGGCGCCGTCTACTACATCGTGCGGATCGTCCAGGCGCTGCGCGCGCCCGCCCGCACTGCCTAGGCCTGGCTACTCGCGGAGCGCCGCCTCCTCGCACAGGTCGGCGGTCTGCGTCGGCATCGTGAGCATCATGTCGTGACTGGTGGCGATACGGCGCATCGTCCAGCCCTCGTCTCGCGCGCGCGACAGCGAGAGCCCCAGCGCCGGGAGCGGTGGCTCGGTGTGCTCGATATAGGTCCGCGGGAGCCGGGCGAGGGGCGCCGGGTCGAACTCCACGAATCCCTCGGAGAAGGTGAGCGAGAACGGCGTGAGCTTGCGGTGGAGGAGCGCCACGAGGTCCGGGTCCGTGACTCCCCAGCGCTGGAGCATGGCGTCGCGCGGGGGGATGCACCACCCATCGCCGAAGTCCCGGGCGAGTGCGCGGAACGCCTCCCTCGACGCCTCGGGCTCGACATCGAAGTTGCTCTCCCCCGGGTGCTGCAGGAATGCACCGGCGCCCACCACGTGACTCAGCCGGTCCCCCAGGCGCTCGGCCAGCGGCCCGGCCAGCCCTCCCGAGTAGGAGTGCAGCACCAGGCACACGTCGTCGAGGTCCTCGTAGTCGATGACGTTGACGACGTCCTCGATGTGCGTCTGCACCGACGTCTCGCGCGTCAGCAGGTGATGCCTCTCGCCCTGTCCGGTGAGGGTGGGCGTCGCCACCGCGTGTCCCCGCGACCGCAGGATGCCCGCCACCGGTCCCCAGCACCAGCCGCCATGCATGGCGCCATGGACGAGGACGAAGGTGGCCACCCGCCCACTGTGCCACTTCCCGCCATCGCGCGGGGCGACTACTCCTCGCGGTGGGCGGCCTCCGGCGAGAACGCCGGCAGGCACACGGCGATGTACTCGGCGCCGCCCGCGGTCTTGTAGCGGATGCGCTCGCCGGCGCGCGTGATGATCGCCTGGCCCGCGGCCACCTCGAGCTCGCCCTCCGGCGTCTCGACCTGGAGGGCACCGCGCAGCACCACGGTGTACTCGTCGAAGTCCGGGGCCTGCGGCGGCTCATCCCATCCCGCCGGAGCGACCATGTGGGCGATCGACACGGCGGAATCCCCGGAGACCACGCGGCCGACGTACTCGTCAATGGTCTTGCCACCGGGCACCGGGATGCGCACGGGAGCGGGAATCACCTGGGCCATGAGGTCCCCTTCGTCGTAATCCGGAGCGCGAGCCTAACGGGCGGGGCGGTAGCTGAGCGTCGCCCCGGCCTCGACCTCGATGTCGTAGGCACCGCCACGGGTGAGCCACCCGGAGAACGGCGGCCTGACCTGCCCAGCCAGGCGCACCACCACGACATCGCCGGACAGGCTCACCGCACGGAGGCTGCCCTCCACGGATCCCCGGCGCATGAAGCGCTGGACCGCCGCTCGGACCGTGCCGGCATCGAGCCGGATGCCGTCGGCTGCGCCACGGGCGTAGTACGCCTCGATATCGATGGCCTGGGCGCCCGCGAGCGCTGCCGAGTCCGCCGACGACTGGAGCGAGCGTCGCTCCAGGAAGACGGTGGACGCATCCACCACGACCCCGATGGCGAGTACGCAGATGATGAGCATCCCCAAGGCCACGATGAGAATGCTGCCCCGGTCATCGCGACCACGGGCGAGGATGCTGCGCAGCCTCACGGTGCCCCCCGATAGTCGTCGACCGGCACCGCGTAGTCGGCAGAGACGCGCACCGACCCGACGGAGGAGTCCGCAAGGGACTCGGGCAGGAACGGCAGGCGGACGCGCAGGTCCACCTGGACGTTGACCGCCGACCCGGGAGCGAGGCAGGCGCGACCTCCGCAATCCACGCGCAGGCTGTCGGCACGAGCGGTGAAGCCCTGGTCGGACAGGGCAATGGCCGTGGCGCGCCGGGCATCGGCCGCGGCCTGGGCCGCGGTATCCGCCTGCACGAAGGCGCGTCCCGCTTCCCGCGCCGCCTGGGTCACCGCGTAGGCACCGGCCTGCACGCGCATCGCCGCCAGCACGACGTACACGACGGGGACGAGGACGAGTACGACGAGGACGACGAACTCCACGACCGCGGATCCTCCATCGCCTCGCAGGCGGTGCCGCAGGCGATGCGCCAACATGCTCATGGTCGCTCTTCCATGGCGTGCCCCTCAACCGTCATGGCGGTGGGCCCGAGCAGGCCCACGAGGGGAAGGCGTGCAGTGATGGCGACGCGCACGACCGGCGTGCCATCGATGCGCGTGCGGCTGACCTCGACATCCTCCACCGTGTCCCCGCCCAGGGCGCCGTCGAGGATCGAGCGGGTACGCCGCTCCGCGACGCCGGCATTCGAGTAGGCCAAGGCCCCGGCGCGAGCACCCTCGGCGGCCGCGGCCGTCAGGGTGGATCGCACGTGCAGTGCCAGGGCCACCTGCAGGACGCCGACAGCGACCACGAGAACAAGCGGGACGACCAGGGCGAACTCCACGACGGCGCTGCCCCGGTCGTCACGAATCCATGTCCGCAGCGCTGTCGGCACCGTCGTCACGGCCCCGAGACGCTGTTGATCGCGCGGTCGAGGATGCTCGTGAGGGCATCGTCAGCGACCAGCCACAGGGCCGTGACAAGCCCCGCCGTCATGACGGCGACCAGGACCCAGCCCGGGACATCGCCGCGATCGGACTTGAGCAGTGCCGCCCGCGCGAGGAATCGACGGGTGAGATTTCGTGCGTACTTCATGGTTACTCCTTCTGTTGGCGTGGTGTCAGTGGACGGTGAGCTGGAGGCCGTGAATGCCCGGGAAGAGGGCGATCACGACAACGATCGGCAGGATGAAGAACACGACCGGGACGAGCATGAGGATCTCCTTGCGTCCCGCGCTCTCGAGCAGGGAACGCCGTCCCGCGGCTCGGGCGTCCGCGGCCTGGGAGCGCAGCACATCGGCCATGGGAGTCCCTCGCTCCGTCGCGACGGCGATGCCGTCCACGAAGCGGGCCACATCCGGGCTGGGACTGTCGTCGGAGAGGGCTCGCAGCGCCGCGAGGAACGGCGTCCCTCCGCGCACTGTCGCCACGAGATGCTGGAGATCTTGCGCCAATTCGCCGATGACGAGCCCCGACACGCGATCGAGGGCCGCCAGGGGCGACTCACCCGCCGAGACGGCGAAGGCCAGCAACTCGGCCACGGTGGGCAACTGTGCCGACATCCGGCGTCCGCGCTTCCGGATCTCCCCGGACAGGCGCCGGCCATGCAGCAGCAGAGCGCCTCCCGCGAGAAGTCCCGTCATGAGGATGGCCATCACCGGCGAGGGCTCCTGGCCGCGGGCGACCACGAGGAGGAAGAGGATGAGCCCCGCGATCGCCCCGGATCCGGCCCACACCGATTGCTCCAGGCGATAGCGCGCGAGGTCATCGGGGCGCCCCGCCTGGCGGAGGCGACGGCCCAGGTTGTCACCCCTCGAGGCGTCCTTGCCGAGAATGCGCGAGGCACTCACCGCCATCGGACGGCAGACCTCCCACAGTGCCGACATCGGCCCGGCGGACGACAGCACTGACGCCCCACTGCGCGGGGAGATGCGGTCGGCGAGACGGGGACGGCGGCTGGCGAGGACGCCCGAGACGGTCACCAGGATCCCCACCCCCGCGACGAGCCCGACGAAGGCTCCCGTTGCGGCGCTCATCGCAGCACTCGAGGGTCGTCGGGCAGGTGGCCCACCGCGATCATGACGCGATACGCGACGAGGGACAGCACCGCGCACACCGCGAGGATCACTCCCCCCATGAACGTGCGGTAGGCGGCCACGGTCTCGGGCCGAGTGCACAGCAGGAGCAGGGTGATCCAGGGGGCAGCCACGGCGACCCGCGCGGCGTTCACCGTCCAGCTCTGCCGCGCCTCGATCTCACCGCGCGTACGGGCATCCTGCCGGAGGAAGTCGCTCAGGGTCGCGAGCACGCGGCCCAGGTCAGTCCCGCCGACATCGCGGGCGATTCCCAGCGACGCGATGACGCGATCGGCGACGGGGTCGCGCAGGACCGACTTGAGCACGGTCAGCGCGGAGTCGAAGGACCCCGTCGCGCGGTACTCCGATGCGAAGCGCGTGAAGGCGGGACGCAGGGGCTCTGGCCCGCGTGTCGACAGGTCGGCGACAGCCTCGGGAAGGGACAGGCCCGCTCGGACAGCGGAGCCGAGGATGTCGACAGCGTCGGGCCAGCAGACCCGCAGTGCCTTGGCACGACGCCGTGCGCGTCGCCTCAGGATAGCGACGGGGGCAAGCGCGGCCAGGACGCCCGCGATGATGGCGGCAATCGGGATGCCGGAGACCACAAGCGCCGCAAACGCCACGAAGATCCCCACGCCGGCCGAGGCTGACACGAGGGCTACCGGTGTCACTCGCTCCGCGCCTGCGGCATCGATGATGGCGGCGAGCCGCGACGGCCGTCGATCTCGCTCGCGCGGAGACGTCGTGACTCCCAGCAGGACCAGCAGCAAGCCCACTCCCATGCCGAGGCCCAGGATGATCCCCATCAGGCGGCCCTCGGCGTGGCCAGGAGGAGCTCGGCCAGGTCGTAGCCGGCTGCCTCGAATCGCTCCTCATGCGGCGGGAAACCTGATCCGCGCACCAGCCGCCCGTCGCGGAGCGAGAAGAGATCGGCGATCTCGACGACGCCGCTCTCGACGCGTCCAGGAAGGGCAGCGATCTCGCGCACCCGGCGACGGCCATCTCGCGCCGTTGCCGTGTGGATGACGATGTCGACGCTCCCGGCAACCGTCGGGACAACGAAGTCGGCCGAGATGTTCTGGCCGGCCAGGAGGGGCAGCGTGCACAGCTTGGTGACGGCTTCCCGCGCCGAATTCGCGTGGAGAGTGGCAGCGGCCGGCATGCCGCTGTTCATGGCGACGAGCAGGTCGAGAGCCTCCCCCTGCCGCACCTCGCCCACGACCAGTCGGGTCGGACGCATGCGCAGGGCCTCGCGCACCAGGCGCCGCAGCGGGATCTCCCCGGAGCCCTCGAGACTCGCATCACGGGTCTGCATGGCGACCCAGTCCGGGTGATGCGGCAACTGCAACTCGAATACCTCTTCGCAACTCACGACGCGCTCATGGGCCGGCAGGCATCCCAGCAGGGCATTGAGAAGGGTTGTCTTGCCGGCCTGGGTGCCACCGGCCACGACGACGTTGAGGCCGCTCACCATCGCGGCCTCGAGGAAGCGGGCTGCGTCGACCGAGAGGGTGCCCGACGGGACCAGATCCGCCACGTGCGCTGGGCGCATCACGAAGCGACGAATGTTCACTGACCAGTGAGCCCGAGTGATGTCGGGAATGGCCACATGGAGTCGCGACCCATCCGGCAGCATGGCATCGACGAAGGGCGTGCTGAGGTCGATGCGTCGGCCCGACCACTGGAGCATCCGCTCGACGAGTGAGCGCACGTCGGAATCTGTCAGCACGGTGGTCGTGAGCTCGCTTCGGCCATGGCGGGCGATGAAGACCTTCCCTGGCTCGTTGATCCACACCTCCTCGACCTCGGGATCGTCGAAGTAGGGCTGCAGAGGACCGAACCCCGCGACCCGATCGTGGACGTCCTGGGCCAGTGCCACGAGGTCCGTGGGAGATCCAGCGTCGCGGGCGGCGAAGTCAGCCAGGTGATCGGCCAGCGCATCATCGACGATCCGGCGCACGGAGACGCGGTCGCGGATCGGATCCACGCCACTGCGCCGGATCTCATCCCGCACCGTGTCTTCGAGAGCCTCGCGCAGTGCACTTGCGACGTCCATGCTTCCCCCTTCGTCTCATCACCCGATGAAGCGAAGGTAGGGAGCGCGTTGTCGCATGACAACGCGAGACCGCGCACTGTGGATGCGCGTTAGCGCATTCCCTCAGGAATCACCAGCATTCACCCGTCGAGACACACCCAATCGCGCACCGAAGGTGCGCGTTCGTGCTGCGATCAGGCTTCGCCGCCGGCCATCAAACGGCCGATGCGGCCTCGATCGGCATCGGCGCTGTCGAGGACGTCGACGAGACGGCCGTCGTACATGACCGCCACCCGGTCCGACAGGCCCAGGATCTCGTCGAGCTCGGCCGACACGAGGAGGACCGCGGCGCCACGGTCGCGCGCGGCCACGATCTGGGAGTGGATGAACTCGATGGACCCGACGTCGACGCCGCGGGTCGGCTGCGAGGCCACCAGGAGCACCGGGTCTGCCGCGAGCTCACGGGCGATGACGACCTTCTGCTTGTTGCCGCCCGACAGCGACTGCACCGTGGTGGCGATGGACGGCGTGCGGATGTCGAACTGGGAAACGAGGGAGTCCGACAGCGCATCGATAGCCGAGCGATTGCGGATGCCCTTGCTCGCGAATTCCCGCTCGTCGTAGCGATTGAGGACGAGGTTGTCAGCGACGGAGTAGGCGCCCACGAGTCCGTCGGTCTCCCGGTCCTCGGGGACGTGGCCGACGCCAAGCGCGTGGACGTCATGCGGGCTCTTGCCGAGGATGTCGGTGCCCTGGACCGTCATCGCCGAGGCCGTGCACTTGCGCAGGCCGGTGATCGCCTGCACGAGCTCGCGCTGCCCATTGCCCTCGACTCCGGCGATCCCGAGGATCTCCCCGGCGCGCACCTGCAGGGACACGTCGCGCACGGCCGGCAGACCGATGTCGTCCTTGGCGGATAGGTCCATCACGTCGAGGACCACGTCGCCGGGAGTGGCCGCAGCCTTCTCGACCGTGAGAAGGACCCCGCGGCCGACCATCATCTGCGCGAGGCCCGCCTGGTCGGTCTGCGCGGGCGTCGTCGTGCCGACCTGACGTCCATTGCGCAGGACCTCGATGGTGTCGGCGACCGCCAGGACCTCGCGCAGCTTATGCGTGATGAAGACGACGCCCACGCCGCTGTCGGCGAAGCCGCGCATGACGCGGAGGAGATCATCGGTCTCCAGGGGCGTGAGCACGGCCGTGGGCTCGTCGAGGATCAGGACATCGGCCTTGCGGTAGAGGGCCTTGAGGATCTCCACGCGTTGCTGGGTGCCCACGGGCAGGTCCTCGACGCGGGCGTCGACGTCGACCTTGAGGCCGTACTCCTCGGAGAGGCGCGCCACCTCGGCGCGCGCCTTGCGCATGTTGACGAAGGGCCACCGCATGGGCTCATCGCCGAGGATGACGTTCTCGGCGACGGTGAAGACCGGCACGAGCTGGAAGTGCTGGTGGACCATGCCGATGCCGCGCCGGATGGCGTCACGCGGGCCAGCGAGCCGGACCGCCTCTCCCTTGATGCGGATCTCACCCTCATCAGGCTGGTAGAGCCCGTAGATCATCTTCACGAGAGTGCTCTTGCCGGCACCGTTCTCGCCGAGGAGGCCGAGGATCTCCCCCTCGTGGACGGACAGGGAGACGTCGGCATTGGCCACGACGCCCGGGAATCTCTTCGTCAGGCCGGTGGCCTCGAGGAGCACGCGCCTGTCAGTCAACATCGTCAGTCCTTCTCATAGGGCTTACCGACGGCGGCGGGTGGTTTCACGCGTCCGGACACAATCGCGAGCAGGACGATGGTGAGGACATAGGGGAGCATGTTGATGAACTGCTGCGGGATCGCCACGACCTCATCGGCCTGCAGCTGGCTGGCCACTCCCTCGGTGAGGCCGAAGAAGAATGCCGCGGCCAGGGCACCGATGGGATTCCAGGCCCCGAAGATCATGATGGCGAGCGCGGTGAAGCCGCGGCCGGCGGTGAAGCCGCGCTCGAAGGTGCCCGCTGCCTCGATGGACAGGTAGGCGCCGGCCATGCCCGCGAGGAGGCCCGCCAACGTGACATTCCAAAAGCGGAAGGTCTGCACCCCGATCCCGGAGGTGTCGGCAGCACTGGGCTTCTCGCCCACCGACCGCGTCCGCAGGCCCCAGCGCGTCTTGAACAGCAGCACCCACAGGAGCAGCGGGATGATGAGCGCGGCGTAGGTGAAGAGGCCGTTGTTGAAGATCACGGGCCCGATGAGCGGGATGCTCGACAGCCCTGGGATCGCCACCGTCGGGGTGTTGCCCGGCAGTACCTGGCCCTGGACATAGAAGAAGCTCGTGAGGCCGACGGCCAGGATGTTGATGACCGTGCCCGCGATGATCTGGTCCATCTTCCAGGTGACGGCACCCACGGCAAGGAAGGCGCCCAGGATCATGCCGGTGCCGACGCCGATGAGAGTGCCGAAGATGAGGCTGCCCGTGGCGGCCGCACCGAAGAACCCGGCGAAGGCGCTCATGAGCATCTGGCCTTCAATGCCGATGTTGATGACGCCGCTGCGCTCACAGATGATGCCGACCATGGCAGCGAGGATGAGCGGGACGGCGTACCGGAGGGCGAAGGCGAGCAC
The DNA here is from genome assembly GCA_051007175.1 of Candidatus Nanopelagicales bacterium. GTDB lineage: Bacteria > Actinomycetota > Actinomycetes > S36-B12 > S36-B12 > Mxb001. Next base: position 13,596 of record JBPCSL010000206.1, on the reverse strand, counting down.
GGAGACGGTGCGCACCTGGTCCATGAAGAACGCGATCACGATGAGGACGGAGATGATCGCCGCCAGCGTGTAGGCCCACTTCGCTCTCATGAGCCCCACCCGGATGTCACGGTCGTCTGCTTGATGTTGCGGTTGCGGAAGAGCAGGCGGGCCACGATCGGCGCGGACACGAAGAGCAGGGTGATGGCCAGGATGACGTCGACCACCTCGGGCTCGATGCCGGTCTGGAACTGCAGGGCCGCGGCCCCGGTGCGCAGAGTGCCGATGAGGATCGCCGCCGGGATGGCGGCGATCGGATTTGCCCGTGCCAGCAGGGCGATCGTGATCCCGTCAAAGCCGAGGCCGGCGTTGAAGGCCGGCTCGAACCTCCCGGTGATACCGAGGGTCTCCACGGCGCCGCCGAGGCCGGCGAGGGCGCCGCTGACGGCCATGGCCAGGACGATGGTGCCCTTGACGGAAATGCCGGCGTAGCGTGCCGCGCTCGGATTGAGGCCGATCGTGTTGAAGCGGAATCCCTGCGTCGTGCGCGACAGGAACCACCCGAAAAACACCGCCACGATGAGAGCGAGGACGAATCCCGAGGGCAGGATGCCGAACGTCGGCAGGGCAGCACTATCGGCGATCTCGGGGGTGCGCGTGAGCGGCTGGCCCGCCTCCTTCAGCGGCTCGCTGGCGAGGTAATCCACCAAGGCGATCGCTATCGCATTGAGCATAATCGTGGTGATGACTTCCGAGACGCTGCGATAGGCGCGCAGGACACCGGCGATCGAGGCCCATGCCGCGCCGCACAGCATGCCGAAGGCGAGCGCGAAGGGGATGTGCAGGATCATCGGCATGTCGAAGTGGTAGCCCGCCCACGCGGTGCCGATGGCGGCGACGAGCAGCTGCCCCTGGGCGCCGATGTTGAAGAGCCCTGCTCGCAAGCCGACGATCACTGCGAGGCCCGTGAGGATGAGGGGCGTCGACTTCTGCATCACGCGCAGGAGGCCCTCCGGGGTGCCGAGGGCATTGCTGAAGAGGACGGCGTAGGCGCGGAAGGGATTGACTCCCTGGAGCCAAATGAGGATCGCCCCGACCGCGAAGGCGAGGAGCACCGAGACCACCGGGAGGACGAGGGCGGGCAGCCGGTCGAGGGGGCCAGACCGACGCGGATCGGGATCGGTGAACCCGAGATCGGTGCGGGCCGGATCAGTCGTAGCCATGGCCTTCGCATCCTTGCACAGAATCGGAGGAGGGGGTGGCGCGTTGCGCCACCCCCTCCCGCGCACCCGCAGGTGCTGCAGAACCTGTCTAGCCGAGCGTGACGTTCGTCAGGATCGTGCCGGCATCGAGGCCCTTGATGACCTCGTCGACCTTCTTCTTGACGTCGTCCGGAACCACCGACTCGGTGTCGTGGTAGGGCGCAAGGCCCGTGAGACCGAAGTAGTTGCCTCCGGGCGCCTTGCCGTCCTTGGCAAGGAGGATGAGGTCCCGTGTGCCCTCGCGCAGCTTCTTCTCCGCAGACGTGAGCAGGCACTTCTGCGCCTGAGGCACCGTGAGGAACTGGTCGGTGTCGACGCCGATGCAGAAGATCGACTCGCCGGCACCGGGCGCCTTGGCGATCTCGATGAGCGCACCGTTGCCCGTGTTGCCGCCGGCGCCGAAGATGATGTCGGCGCCCTGGGCAAGCTGCTTCTTCGCCTCGGCCGCTCCCCACTCGGGATCGTTGAAGGCATTGTCAGGAGCGTGGTAGACCAGCGTGACCTCGACATTGGGGTTCGCCGCCAGCGCGCCTGCCTTGTAGCCCTCGCCGAAGAGCTTCACCGGCGGGACCGTGTCGGTGCCGAGCACAGCACCGATCTTGCCCGTCTTGGTCATGAGGCCCGCGAGGTAACCGGCGGCATAGCCCGCCTTGTCCTCGTTGAAGACCAGGCCCGTGAGGTTCGGCACGATCGGGTCGCTCTGGAACTGGTCGACGCCGATGAACGTCGTGCCCTTGTCCTTCGCGGCGTCGGCCGCCTCGGCGCTGGCCTCGCCCATGAGGAAGCCGACCGTGACGATCACGTCGTAGCCCGCCGTGATGAACTGGTTCATGTTGTTGGCGTAGTCCTTGGGATCGACCGTCTCGATGTACTTGGCGTAGCCGCCCGTGGCCACGGCCGCTTCCTTCGCGCCCTCCCACGCCGACTGGTTGAACGACTTGTCGTCCACCTTGCCGGTGTCGGTCACCAGGCCGATGCAGAAGGCCTCGGCGCTCGGGCAGTCGCCCTCGCCGCCGCCGCCACCGGAGGACGAGGCGCCCCCGCTGCTACTGGAGCTGCTGCCGCCGCCACCACCGCAGGCGGCGAGGACAACGGCGGTCGCGGCGGCAACCGCCACCAAACCAATCTTGCGATGCATGCATGCGCCCTTCTGTCTCAGTGCGCGTGTACGGGAGGCTGTCGCCGCCACGGCACGTCTCGGTTGGAACTGCCGTCACCCTATTGGGGGGACAGCGGCCGCGTGGCATGTCACGCAAGCGCCGTGATCGTCCCGTGACCCGGCGGCGGGGAGAACCCGAACCCATGTGGTTCGAGTGACTCACGTGATGCGGGTTGCTCTAGGGAATCCGGCCGCTCGCGGACCATCCCGCGTCGACCGGCACCACCACGCCCGAGACTCCTGAGGCTGCGGGGCTCGCCAGGAACACCGCGACCTCGGCGACCTCGCTGGCCGAGACGATCCGTCCCCGCGGAGTGTCCGCAGTCCAGGAGGCGTGGCCCTGCGGCCACGACGCCGCAAGACCTTCACGCTCGATGAGGCCCGGCGCGATGGCGTTGGCGCGGATTCCCCGCGCACCGAGGTCGACGGCCAGGGAGCGCGTGAAGGCCTCCAGCGCGGATTTCGCAGCGGCATACGGCCCCCGCCCCGGGAAGGCCAGCGTCGCCTCGACCGAGGACACATTGACGATGGAGGACCCCGGCACCATGCGCTCGGCAGCCGCCTCGCTCACGCGCACAGCCGAGAGCAATGTCGTGTCGAGCATGGCGATCCAGCGCGCCGCGTCGGGGGCGCCCGGCTCCCCGATCATCTGGTCGGCGGCATTGTTGACGACCACATCGATGCGGCCATGGCGATCCAGGATCTCGCCGATCATCGTCGCGACGTCGCCATCGGACGTGAGGTCACCGTGCACGTCACCGCGACCCGGATCCCGTGATTGCCGGATGACCACGTCGCCGCGGGAAGCAAACGCCTGCACCAGAGCCTCGCCGAGGCCGCCAAAGGCTCCGGTGATGAGGACGACTCGGGGATCAGCCACGGATCAGCCTCGTGATGCTCGCCGCCGCCGCGGGCCAAGCCCCGAGGTCGGTATCCGGCGTGGCGAGCGTGAATCCGCTGAAGGGCGGCGCCAGGGAGCACACCACGAGGCTCCAGTCCCCGAGCGTGCGCGCGCCTTGCCACGAATGGGCGGGCACGAGCACCGCCGGCGACTCACCTGCCCCGATGTCGACGCCCAGGAGGCCGATCGCGTGCGTGCCGTCCGGATGCAGGTGCAGCATCTCGACCGGGGCACCGGCCACATGGACCCACATCTCGTCCTCGGCCAGGAGGTGCAGGGCGCTGAAGTCATCGGGGGTGAGCAGCCCGTAGATCGCATTGCCGTGATCGGTGCGCCACAGCAGCCGGAACCACACTCCCTCGCCCTCGAGGTACTCCAGTCCCAGGCTCTCGATGACCTCGTCCGCGGTCATCTCATCGAGGGAACTCACGGGGAACCCACCCGGTCCACGGCTGCCTGCATGATCGCGTCGGCATCCGCCTTCACGGCCTCGCGGTCGAGGACGACGGGCTCGCCGGCGACGAAGACGTGGCGCACATCGGAGCGCCCCGCGCTGAAGACAACCGTCGTGTAGGGGTCACGGACGGGCACGAGGTGCGGGGCACGGAGGTCGAGGGCGATGATGTCGGCCTCCTTCCCCGGCTCTAGCGTGCCGATCCGGTCGCCGAGACCTAGAGCACGCGCTCCCTCGAGGGTCGCGATGCCGACGACATCGCGCGCGGACAGGATCGCCGGGTCACCATGAGACAGCCTCGCGAGGTTGGCCGCGAGGCGCATCGCCGCGAACATGTCGAGGTCGTTGCTCGAGGAGCAGCCGTCGGTGCCCAGGCCCACCCGGATGCCCTGCTCGCGATAGCCCACGATGTCGGCGGCGCCGCTCGCGAGTTTGAGATTGGATCCCGGGCAGTGCGCGACCGCCGTGCCCGTGTCGGCCAGCCGCTGCCGATCCGACTCATCGAGGCGTACGCCGTGGCCGAGGACCGGCCCCAGGGCGAGAATGCCGGCCGCATCGAGCGCCGGCACCGGTCGCATGCCGGTCGCCGCGACGGTGTCGGCGTTCTCCTGGTCGTTCTCCGAGGCATGCGTGTGCACGAGGGCGCCTTGCGCGGCCGCGAGCTCGGCGATCTCGCGGAGGTGGTCGACACCCACCGTGAAGGCGGCGTGCGGCATCAGCGACGGTGGCACGAAGGGGCCGCCGATGCCCGACACGATGTCGGGCCAGGAGCGCGCGAGGACCATCCGCTCATCCCACGACAGGCCGTCCGGACCCGGGAAGGAGAAGAAGACCGGCCCGGTCACGTGCCGCAGGCCCAGCTCGACCGCCGCACGGTGGGCCTCCTGCGGATGGAAGTACATGTCGAGGGCGGTCGTGGTCCCCGACATCAGCGCCTCGAGCGCCCCCAGCCGCGCGCCGACGTAGACGCCCTGCGGATCCATGAGCCGGGCCTCCTCAGCCCAGACGCGCTCGAGGAAGCCCTGCAGGTCGACGTCCTCGGCGACACCGCGCAGCAGCGTCATCGGAAGGTGGGTGTGGAGATTCACCAGGCCAGGCATGACGAGCAGGTCGCGTCCGTCGATCACGATGTCGGCGTCCGGCTCATCGGCGCCCACGCTGACGATGAGACCGCCATCGATGGCGATGCTCACATCGGTACGGATCCCACCGTGCTCGTCGCACATCAGAGCGAACCTCGCCCGGCGGATGAGCAGGTCGACGCTCACGGCTGGTCCGCCAGGATGCCGGCCGCGCAGTCGAGGATCCGCTGGACGACGTCAGCGCCTCGCGCCACGGCGGCATTGACCTCGTCCACCGTGATCGGATTCGAGCTCAGGCCCGCGGCCGGATTGGCCACCAGGCACAGGCTCGCGTAGGGGATGCCGCGCTCGGCGGCGAGGACGACCTCCGGGACGCCGGTCATGCCGACCACCGTGACGCCGGCGGCGCGGGCCATCCGGATCTCGGCCCTGCTCTCGAAGCGAGGGCCTTCGAAGGCGCCGTAGACGCCCGTGGGAGTGACGTCGACGGACAGTTCGGCCGCGGCCTGGAGCCAAGCCTGGCGCAGGGACTCGGCGTACGGCTCGCCGACGTCGATGTGCACGACGCCCTCGGGCGTCGATCCGTCGAAGAAGGTGACGGGACGCTGGTGGGTGAAGTCGATGAAGTCATCCACCACCACGAGCTCGCCCGCCTCATGGCCGATCCCGCCGACGACGTTGATGGCGAGGATCTGCGTCACACGGAGGTCGGCGAGGGCCTGGATGATCGCGCGGTAGTTGACCATGTGCGGCGGCACCGAGTGGTCGATGCCGTGGCGCGACACGAAGTACGTCGTGCGGCCGTGCATGGTGCCTTCGAGGACGGCGACGGGACCGTACGCCGTCTCCTGGATCCGCTGGCGGGCATCGTCGAGGCGGTCCAGGGCGTAGAAGCCCGTGCCCGCGATGATGCCCAGCGCGCCGTCCGTCACGGCGTCAACCTATCGGGGCCGGCGTCAGGCCGAGGCCAGGGCGAGCTCGTCGAAGGTGGGGAACCGGGTCGCGATATCGCTGCCCGTGAAGGTGCCCACCCAGCCGTCGTCGTCATGGAAGAAGCGGATCGCCGTGAAGTCCGGCTGCGTGCCCATGTCGAACCAGTGGGTCGTGAGCGCAGGGACGCTCAGCAGGTCTCCCGGAGTGCACAGCATGGCGTGGACCCGGCCGTCGATGTGGAGGTAGAAGACCCCCGAGCCGGCGACGAAGTAGCGGATCTCCTCCTCGTCGTGCGTGTGCTCGTTGAGGAACTTCGCCCGCGCCCCCGCCGCGGTGGCGCGCCACTCGTCGGAGTCCACCGGATGCAGTTGGGCAACATCGACGAGGCGGTAGCCATGCTCGGCGATGAGCCGATCGACGAGCGGACGATGTGCCTCGAGGACCTCGTCCTGCGATGCGGAGTCGGGGAGCCGATCGCCGACCGGCACGTGCTCGAAGACGACTCCGAGCGGCTGGAGGGCCTGCGCGATCTCCCCGTGGTCGGAGGTCCGCAGGATCGGCGTCGCGGGCTGGTCGTCAGCCCAGACGGTGAGCAGCGTCATCGTGTCCTCCCGCGATCCGGATGTGCCTGGTCATTGTGGCCGATCGCGCGGCTCCCGCGCATCCGGGAGCTCATCGGTCCTGAGGGCGTGCTCGAAGAGCCAGTCGAGGCTCTCGGTGCGCGCCACCGCCTCCTCCAGGGAGCCACCCCACGCGTAGAGGCCGTGGTCGGCGACGAGCACGCACGGCACCGCCGGATCCGCGGCGGCCACCACCCGGGACGACAGCTCCGCCATGTCCTGGGAGTTGGCGACGACCGGCACCACGACGCGGTCGCCATGAGCGCCCCGGCCGATCCCCTTCAACTGCTCCACGTCGCTCAGCGGCACCCCGCCGGGCCAGCGCCGCGCGGCGACCACGGCCGACATCGCGTGGACATGAACAGCCGCCTGAGCGCCAATCGACGTCAGGATCGCCGCGTGGACGCGCGCCTCGGCGCTCGGCCGGTGCGACTGGTCGGGTGCAGGCTCCCCGACGGCGTCCACGCGCACCGCCTGGGAGGAGTCCACGCGAGACTTGTCGATGCCCGAGGCCGTGACGAGGATGCCGTCGCCGGAGCGCACCGACACATTGCCCGAGGTGCCGCGCATCCAGCCCAGGGCATAGAGGCGCTGCGATGCGCGTGCCAGGTCGTCCGCGTCTGACATGTAGCCTCCCGGACCATGACAGTAGCGGAGGCAGTCTTCGCCGACGTCGGACATGTCGTGGTGGACATCGAGGGCACGACGAGCAGGTCGGCGTTCGTCTTCGACGTCATGTTCCCCTACGCCACCGCGCGATTCGACTCCTGGCTGCAGCAGCACGCCGATGACCCCGCAGCCCGCGCGATCACCGACGAGGTGGGAGCGGAGATCGGCATCGCCGATCCCACGCGCACGCAGGTCGTCGAGGCGCTCACGGCCTGGGTGGCGGAGGATCGCAAGATCACGCCGTTGAAGACGCTGCAGGGCCTCATCTGGGAGGACGGCTTCGCCAGCGGCGAGCTCGTCTCCGACTTCTATCCGGATGCCCTGGGTGCCCTGCGGGCATGGCATGAGGACGGCCTCGCCCTCTCCGTCTACTCCTCCGGCTCCGTGCTCGCGCAGCGCAACTGGTACGCACACACTCCGGTCGGCGATCTCACCGGGTGGATCGATGGCTACTACGACACGGCCAATGCGGGGCCGAAGCGTGAGATGTCCTCGTACATCGCCATCGCCGAGGCCATCGGTGCCGACCCGGCCACGCTGCTCTTCTGCTCCGATGTCGTCGCCGAGCTCGATGCCGCGAGTGCCGCCGGCTGGCAGGTGGTGCGCGTACGCCGTCCCGGGGAGCCGCATGCCACGGAGGACTCGTCCTACGCCGAGGTCGCGTCCATGCGGGACATCCGCCTCACCTGAGCTCTCCTGGCGCTCCTCCATGCTGGGCGCCGATTCCTTCCCGCGGAGCCAGCCACCCCGCGGGCTCACCCCCGGACCTTCTCCCCGCCGGCCGTCACCCCGCCTTCCCCGTCGGCCATCACGCGTCAACCACAACGGGAGACTTAGCTGGCGGCGTAAGTGTCCCGTTGTGGTTCAGGCGAAGTCGAGCAGCGCGGTCAGCGCGGGAAGGCGGCGGCGACTCCGCCATCGACCGGCACGACGGCGCCCGTGGTGCGGGATGAGGCGTCGGACAGCAGGAACGCCACGGTCTCGGCCACGTCGGCCGTGGTCACGCGGCGCTTGAGGATGTTGCGCGCGGCGTAGAAGTCCTCCAGCTCCTCCGGCGCGATGCCGTGCGCGGCTGCCCGCTCCTCCCGCAGGCCGCCATCCCAGAGCCGGGAGTTGTCGAAGACCGCATCGGGGTTGACCGCATTGGCCCGGATCCCGCGACCGCCGCCCTCGAGCGCGGCAATGCGCATGAGCTGCACCATGCCGGCCTTGGAGACCGAGTAGGCACCGAATCCGGCCCCCGGGCCAAACGCGTTCTTGCTCGCGACGTACACCAGGGAACCCCCGCAGTCCTGCTCCTTGAGCACGCGCAGACACTCGCGCGTGAGCAGGAAGCCGCTCGTGAGATTGATGCGCAGGGCAGCGTCCCACTGGTCGAGGGTGAGGTCGTCGAGGTTGCCGGTCACTCCGATGCCCGCGTTGATGACGGCGCCGTCGAGCCCACCGAAGGCGCGCACCGCCGTGCCCACGGTGCGGCGTACGACGTCCTCGTCGGACTGGTCGCCCACGACGAGCTCCGGATCCGCTCCCCCGGCGGCCGTGACCGCCTGGCCCGCGTCGTCGAGGCCCGGGCCATCGAGATCCGCGAGGACGAGCGAGGCCCCGAGGCGCCCCAGTTCCAGCGCGATGCCGCGGCCGATACCGGAGGCCGCGCCCGTGACGACGGCCACGAAGCCCGCGAGCGGGGCCCGCGGCGGCCGCAGGGTGAGCTTGTAGAGCTCCATCGGCCAGTAGTCGAAGAGGAAGGTGTCGCGCTCGGTCAAGGGCTCGGGCATGCCGAAGGCATGCGCGACGTCGCTCGCGACCTGGTGGGTGTGGAGGGCGATATCGGCCGCGACCCGCGCATCGGAGACGGTCGTCCCGGTCGTCACGGCCCCCAGTCCGGGCACGAGCACCACGCGCGGCATCGGGTCGTGCGCGGAGAATCCCGGCGGCATGAGGTCGGCGTGGCGCTCGACGTACGCGGAGTAGTCCTCGGCGTAACCCTCGACGCCGGCCGTTGCGTCGGCGGCAGAGCGCACGACGAGCGAACGCGGCTTGATCCGCAGCATGTGGTCGGCGCTCGACACTCCGCCCGCGACGATGGCATCGACGCGCGGGTCGTCAGCGACGGGGCGCAGGCGCTCGTCCACGCGCAGCACCCGGCGACCGGTGCGATTGAGCCGCCCGCGCAATCGGAGCAGGAGTCGCTCGATCTCCTCGTCAGGAAGGTCGTCGTGGCGCGGCGGCGGCCCGCCGGGGATGCGGTGGGCCTCCACGAAGGAGCGGGCGACGCCCACGGCCTGCTCGGTCCGTGCCCAGCACTCCGCGGAGGACTCGCCCCACGTCACCAGGCCGTGATGCGCGAGCACCACGCCCTCATACGACGAGAGGTCGCCCACGATGCGGCTGAGCTCGAAGCCGGGACGGATCCAGTCGACGTAGGCGAAGCCCTCGCCGAGGGCCTCGGCGGTCACCCGCTGCCCTTCCACGTGGTTGGTGAGCGCGCACACCGCATCGGCATGCACGTGATCGATGTGCGTGAAGGGAAGGAATGCGTGGAGGAGGGTCTCGATGGAGGGTCGGCGGGCCGAGGGGTCGAGCAGCGCTCTCGCGACGAGGTCCGTCATCTCCTCGTCGGACAGGGCGTCGAAGGAGCGCAGCGCCGTGAGCTCGTCGAGACGCAGTGCGGGGTAGTCCGCCGGGCCGGAGCCGCGCATGTCGGCGCCGGAGCCCTTGATCCACATGACGCGCTGCTCGCGCCCGAGGTGATCGACCACCGTCCCCTTGGCCGAGGTATTGCCGCCCCCGTAGACCACCAGCGAGGGGTCGTCACCGATGCGCCGCGAGCGCTCGACCAGGTCGTCCAAGGGGGTGGGCATGCTCACGCTCCTCTCAGGGCGTCGACGACCAAGGTTCCATCAGGGATCAGCGCACCGCGCTCGGTCACGATCGCGCTCACAAAGCGCGCGGGGGTCACGTCGAAGGCCGGGTTGAAGCCCTCCGCATCCGCCGGGGCGATGCCAACACCTGCGAGGTGCGTCACCTCCGCGCCATCCCGGAGCTCGATCTCGATGTCATCACCCGACGCCGTCGCCAGGTCGACGGTCGAGGACGGCGCCGCCACGACGAAGGGGATGCCCGCGGCATGGCAGGCCAGCGCCACTCCAACCGAGCCGATCTTGTTGGCGGTATCGCCGTTGCGGGCGATGCGATCGGCGCCGATCACCGCCACGTCGACCAGGCCGCGCAGGATCGTCGAGGCGGCGGCGCCATCGGCCTGCACGACGTACGGGATCCCGGCCCGCTCGCATTCCCACGCCGTCAGTCGCGCGCCCTGGAGCAGCGGCCTGGTCTCGTCGGCGTAGACGATCTCAAGGAGCCCGCGCTCGTGGAGCTCGCGGATGATGCCGAACGCCGTGCCCCATCCCGTGGTGGCGAGGGCACCGGTGTTGCAGTGGGTGAGCACGCGCAGGGGACGTCGCTCGACGTGCTCGAGAATCCAGTCGGCTCCGATGCGAGACAGCTCCCTGTTGGCCGCGAGGTCCTCGGCGACGATGGCGTGCGCCTCCTGAAGAACCGCGTCGAGCCCCGTCGGGATGAGCGGGCGCACGCGATCGACGCCCCAGGCGAGATTGACGGCGGTCGGCCTCGCCTCGCGCACGCGATCGACCTCGGACTCCAGCCGATCGGCCGGCCAGCCGTCGCGGCCGGCCTGCAGCATCGCCACGGCGACCCCATAGGCGCCCACGGCACCGAGAGCAGGCGCGCCGCGCACCACGAGACGCTGCACCGCATCGATGACCGTGTCCACGTCAGCGCACGCGCGGAAGTCCTCGCGTGCGGGCAGTTGCGTCTGGTCGAGCAGGACGAGGCACTGGCGCACCTCATCCCAGCGGACGGCCTGGACCTCCACTAGAAGACATCCGTGGGCGAGTAGACCCCCCACACGTCACGCAGGGCATCCGAGACCTCGCCGACGGTGGCGCGCGCCCTCAGCGCGTCCTTCATGGGGTAGAGCAGGTTGTCGGAGCCCGCCGCGGCCTCGCGGATCCGCGCCAGCGCCGCGTCGACGGCCGCCTGGTCTCGCTCGGAGCGGACCTTCTCGAGACGCGCCCGCTGCTCCGCCTCGATGGCGGGGTCGACGCGCAGCGGCACGTAGGGCTCCTCCTCGTCCAGGGTGAACCGGTTGACGCCGACGACCACGCGCTCGCCGCTATCGATCTCCTTGGCCACCTCGTAGGCCGACTTCTCGATCTCGAGCTTCTGGAAGCCCTGCTCGATGGCGGCCACCGCGCCGCCGCGCTCCTCGATGCGCGCCATGAGATCGACGACCGCCGCCTCGATCTCGTCGGTGAGCGACTCCACGGCGTACGAGCCCGCGAAGGGATCCACCGTCTTGGTCACGTCCGACTCGTAGGCGATGACCTGCTGGGTGCGCAGCGCCAGGCGCGCCGCCTTCTCCGTCGGGAGGGCGATCGCCTCGTCGTAGGAGTTGGTGTGCAGCGACTGCGTGCCTCCGAGGACCGCACCCAGCGCCTGAACCGCCACGCGGACCAGGTTGACCTCGGGCTGCTGCGCGGTGAGCTGAACGCCGGCCGTCTGTGTGTGGAAGCGGAGCATGAGCGACTTCGGGTCCTCGGCCCCGAACTCCTCCTTCATGATCCGCGCCCAGATGCGCCGGGCCGCGCGAAACTTCGCGATCTCCTCGAGGAACGTCGTACGAGCGACGAAGAAGAACGCCAGTCGCGGCGCGAACTCGTCGACATGCTGGCCGGAGGCAACGGCGGCGCGGACGTACTCGACACCGTCGGCGAGGGTGAAGGCGATCTCCTGCACGGGCGTGGCTCCCGCCTCCGCCATGTGGTAGCCGGAGATGGAGATGGTGTTCCAGCGCGGCAGCTCGGCGCGGCAGTAGGAGAAGATGTCGGTCGTCAGCCGCAGCGAGTGCGCCGGCGGGTAGATGTAGGTGCCACGGGCGATGTACTCCTTCAGCACGTCGTTCTGGATCGTGCCGTTGAGCGCTGAGCCCGGGACCCCCTGCTCCTCCGCGACCAACTGATAGAGCAGGAGCAGGACCGCCGCCGGCGAGTTGATCGTCATCGAGGTGGAGACCTCGCCCAGCGGGATCGAGTCGAAGAGCACTCTCATGTCGTCGAGCGTGTCGATCGCCACGCCCACCTTGCCCACCTCGCCGTGGGCGATGGGGTTGTCGGAGTCGTAGCCCATCTGCGTCGGCAGATCGAAGGCGACCGACAGGCCCGTGGTGCCGGCGGCGAGCAGCTGCCGGTAGCGCTCATTGGACTCCGCGGCCGTCCCGAAGCCGGCGTACTGGCGCATGGTCCAGGGCCGGCCGGTGTACATGGTCGGGTAGACGCCGCGAGTGAAGGGGTAGGCCCCCGGCTGGCCCAACTCCTGCTCCGCGGACCAGCCGTCGAGCGCGTCTGGCCCGTAGACCGGCTCGAAGGGCAGTCCTGACTCCGTGGTCATGACCGAAGACTAGGGGCCGGGGTCAGGGCCTTCGGGGTGACCTTGCTCACGAGGCCTGCCCGACGGGGCGGATTCCTGCCGCGTCGTTACGATGGGCTCAGTCGATTCCGGGAGGTATCCGTGGCGGTCACGCCCGTGGGCACCGTCTACCGCGGCGGCCAGGGCATGTGGTCCTGGGTCGCCCAGCGGATCACCGGCATCGCCGTGTTCTTCTTCCTCTTCGTCCACGTCCTCGACACGGCCCTGGTCCGGGTCTCGCCGGACGCCTACGACCTGGTGATCGCCACCTATAAGACCCCCATCGTCAACCTCCTCGAGGTCGGCCTGGTGGGTGCGGTCCTCTACCACGCTCTCAACGGGCTGCGGATCATCGCGGTGGACTTCTGGTCTCGCGGCCCCCGCTACCAGAAGCAGATGCTGTGGGTCATCGTCGGCGTCTGGGTGGTCCTCATGGTCCCCGGCACCTACTTCATGCTCAAGCACACCGTCGAGGCCCTGCTGGGGAGCACCCCGTGAGCGCCCTCGACGACACCCTCCGCATCGCCGACCCCAACAGCCGGCGATCGCGCCAGCGCAGCAACTTCGAGCTCTACTCGTGGATCTTCATGCGGGTGTCGGGCCTCGTGCTCGTCTTCCTCGTGCTGGGCCACCTCTTCATCATGAACATCCTCGACGGGGGCGTGCAGCGCATCAACTTTGCCTTCGTCGCGGGTCGCTGGGCCAGCCCGTTCTGGCAGGTCTGGGACCTGGCGATGCTCTGGCTCGCCATGCTGCACGGCACCAACGGCCTGCGCACGATCATCAATGACTACGCCGAGCGCAACCAGACCCGCTTCTGGCTGAAGATGCTCCTCTATGTCTCCGCCGCCTTCATCATCCTTCTCGGGACGCTCGTCATCTTTACCTTCGACCCGTCCATCGGCTAGGGAGAGCGATGCAGACCCACACCTTTGATGTCATCATCGTCGGCGCCGGAGGCGCCGGCATGCGTGCCGCCTTGGAGTCCACCAAGCGCGCCCGCACCGCCGTGCTCACCAAGCTCTACCCCACCCGCAGCCACACCGGCGC
>JBPCSL010000205.1:0-23791 GCA_051007175.1 Candidatus Nanopelagicales bacterium | reverse complement strand
TGGTCGATGTACTTCGCGGCATCACCGCCACGATCCGAGCCTGCGTCCGTCGATCCGATCCCCGCGACATCGACGGGCACCAGCCAGGCGACGCGGTCTGCATCGGCCGCGCGCACGGGCTGCCAGATGACGGCCCAGGACTCGGTGGCATCGACCACGTCGACGCGCAGCATGAATCTCATGGAGTCGAGATAGGCCACGAGCGCCTCCGCCGTGCCGGGCTCGACCGTGATCCACGTCGTCGTGCCGTCGTCGACGACGTGCATCTCGTGCTCGACGTGGCCGTGTGGGCTGAGGATGAGCGCGGTCGTCGACTCACCGGGCGCGAGCCGCTCGAGATCCTGCGTGGTGAGGCTGTGCAGCCACGTCAGCCGGTCGGGGCCGCTGACGGTCACGACGCCGCGGTGCGAAAGGTCCACCGCGCCGACTCCGCGCGCGAGCGCGCGCTGCTCGGCGTGAGGGTCGCCGTAGTGCCACGGGACTCCCTCGTCCGGGAAGCCCTCGGGAGGCGGGACGGCACCGGGCAGGTCGAGAGCCGGGCTGCGGTAGGAGCTCATGAACGCGTCAACGTCTCGTGGAGGAGGGGGCTTCCCGGCATGCGCGGCAGGTGCCCTGAATGGTCATGTGGCTCACGTCGGTGACGAAGCCGCGATCGACGGCCAGCGAGTCCACGAGCGACTGCGCGGCCTCTGCCGGGATGCTGTCAACGACCTGGCACCGGTGGCAGACGAGATGGATGTGCACCTCATCCGACACCGAGTGGTAGGTCGGCGCCCCGTGGCCGATGTGCGCATGCGTCACCAGGCCGACCTCTTCGAGGACCTCGAGGGTGCGGTAGACGGTGGAGAGATTGACCCCCGCGGCATGGCGTTGCACCTCGGCGAGGATCTCCTCGGGGCTGCCGTGCCCCAGCCGGTCAACGGCCTCGAGGACGAGCTGCCGCTGCGGGGTGATGCGGAATCCGTGCGAGCGGAGCCGCTCGTCCCAGGACTGGGACGCCGTGGGCATGTCAGTCCGCCGGCTTGAGCCGTGCGGAGAGGTGGTTGCCCATGCCCTCGCCTACGGCGGCCATGTCGAAGGTCCACATGAGCTCGTCGTTCACCAGGCCGTAGAGCCGCTCGCCTGCGTCGTACTGCTTAGCGCTGGGGGATGCGGTGATGACATCGGTGCGCAGGGTCGCCCGGGCGCCCGTGATGCGCGCGTTCTCGATGCCGAGGACCTCCACGCTGCCCAGCCACAGCTCGGCATATCCCGAGGCGTGTGCGAGCGTGACCTCGATCTGGTTGTCGGGCCGCGCTCGCCAGAACCCCGACTCCATCGCCAGCGGCCGCACCTTCTCACCCGCGTCATCGAGGAGCCAGGCGCGCGAGTGGTAGGCAAGGAAGGGACGGCCGTCGGTCGTGAACGACACTTCCTGGCCGAAGCGGAAGTCCTCGATCGTGGGGTACTGCCCGAGCCCGACCCCGGCCCATCGCCCGATCAGCCAGGAGAGCGGGACGAGCTCGTCGGGGAGGTCGGACACCTCAGCCCTGGCCCTTGAAGAGCTTGTACACGACGTAGCCCGCCATCCACGTGATGAAGAGGATCGCGAGGACGAGGAGGCCGGTGTAGACGATTTCGAGCACGGTGTCACCCTACCGCCGCGAGGCCTGCGCTGCCGCCAGCGCCCACGCGCCGATGCGGTCGATGAGGGCCTCCCCGATGGCGCCTTCCGCGTGACCGAAGCCCGGCTCGATCCACAACTCGGACCCGGTCCCCGCCTCGTGCAGGGCCGTCGGATGGTCGAGCGGGAAGAAGGCATCCGCGTCGCCATGCACGACAAGCAAGGGGGTCCCGTGCTGGCGCACGGTCGCGGCGGCGCGGGTGGGCGTCATCGGCGGAGGCTCGGGCCAGGGCCGGGGATCCACGCGCGTGTGCATCGCCGTGCGGATGTACGCGCGGCCCGCGACGGAGGCGATGCCGCGATGCAGCCAGCGCATCGGAGGCGTGCCCCGATAGAACCAGAACGCCGGGCCGCTCACCGCCACCACCGCATCGGTGCCGGCGTAGCTCGACGCCGGCCGCAGCGCTCCGTGGCGCAGGACGACAGCGGCGCCCATCGAGAACCCGATGGTGGCGACCGATGCGTATCTATCCCGAGCCCATCGCGTCGTCGCCTCGATGTCGAGCGGCTCGAGGTGGCCGAGCGTGGTGAGCCCCGAGGAGCGCCCATGGCCACGCTGGTCCATCGCGATGACGGGTGCCTGCCGCGCGAGCCGGCGAATGACTCGGTCCACGCGTTCCTGCGACCACGAGCCGGAGAATCCGTGCGCCACGACAATCGCGGTATCGCCCGCGCTCGGCCCCGGCACATGAACCGCGGAGATGTCCACCCCGTCCTCGGTGCGCAGGGCCAGGACGTCGGCTCCCGGCGGATGAGGCACCCGGCTCCGCGAGGTCATGGGTCGCTATCCTCACGTAGTGCGCCTGCTGCTCCTCACCCAGGCGGTGGAGCCCTCCACGGAGGTCCTGCCGGCGCTCAGCCTGCTCCCCCACCACGTCCGGGTCATCCCAGCGCAGGCGACGGCCCTCCTCGATGCGCCGCAGGCCGAGGTCATCCTCGTCGACGGGCGACGCGACCTTCCCCAGGTGCGCAGCCTCACCCGGCTCATTCGCCAGACCGGGGTCGACGTACCCGTCATCCTCATCCTCACCGAGGGCGGGCTCACCGCGCTGCAGGCCGACTGGGGCATCGACGAGTTCCTGCTCGACACCTCCGGGCCAGCAGAGGTGGAGACCCGGCTTCGCCTCGTGAGCGCCCCCACCGGCACCACCGCCGCAGAGTCCGGCGAGATCCGCAGCGGGGACCTGTCCATCGATGAGGCCGGCTACTCCGCGCGCATTCGAGCGCGCGTCCTCGACCTCACCTTCAAGGAGTTCGAGTTGCTGCGCTTCCTGGCCCAGCATCCCGGGCGCGTCTTCACCCGGGCGCAGCTGCTGCAGGAAGTGTGGGGCTACGACTACTTCGGCGGTACGCGCACCGTGGATGTGCACGTCCGCCGGCTGCGCGCCAAGCTCGGTCCCGAGCACGAGGCGCTCATCGGCACGGTGCGCAACGTGGGATACCGATTCGTCCCCGCGCGGCCGGACGACGCCACCGTGGCGACGCTGGCCGAGGAGGTCCCGGAGGACGCTCCGGCCGACCATCGCAGCCTGACCCCGTAGCCATGTCCGCGACCATCGAGGTGCGGCGCAAGCTGGACGAGCATGAGGTCCGCCAGGTGCTCTCCCTCGTGGACACCGTCGCTGACGCTGATGGGACCTTCCCGCTCTCGGAGCACGTCGTCCTGCATCTGCGCCACGGCGGCGACGACGACGTGCGCAGCGTCCTCGCCCGCTCCGAGGACGGACACCTCCTCGGTTACGCCCACCTCGACGTCACCGACATGGTGGAGGGCCCCAGCGCCGAGCTCGCCGTCCTCCCCGACGAGCGGCGACGCGGCATCGGGCACGCACTCGTGGCCGAGCTCATCACGCTCGCGCACGACTCGGACGGCGAGCCGGGACGGCTGCGCCTCTGGGCGCACGGCGAAAACTCCGCCGCCCGCGGTCTCGCCGCATCGATGGGATTCACCCGCACCCGCGTGCTGTGGCAGATGCGACGGTCCCTCTTCGCGACTCTGCCGTCCGCCGACATCCCGGACGGCATCACACTGCGGACCTTCCTCCCCGGCCTCGACGACGAGGCCTGGCTGGCCCTCAATGCGACGGCCTTCGCCGGCCTACCCGACCAGGGACGCTGGGAGCATGACGACCTCGCACGACGTACCGCGGAGGACTGGTTCGATCCCTCCGGCTTCCTCCTCGCCGAGGACGGCGACGGCAACCTTGCCGGCTTCCACTGGACCAAGGTCCACGGCGGCCATCACCACGAGGGCCACGACCATGACCCGATCGGCGAGGTCTACGTGATCGGCGTGGATCCTCGTTGGCGAGGAAGTGGCCTGGGCCGTGCCCTGCTCCTGGCGGGCCTGCAGCATCTGCGCGCGCAGGGCCTCACGCAGGCCATGCTCTACGTCGATGCGGACAATGTGTCCGCGATCCGGCTTTACGAGAGCCTCGGCTTCACGCGGTGGGACACCGACGTCCTCTACCGCCGATAGGCGGCTCCACGCTCCCCGGTCGACATGAGACACCGGCTACTCACGGGCTGAGTCATGCCGACCGCAAGGAGCCACCGCTCTTCGGGCGAAAAGCGCTACCGGGTGACTCATTCCGACCGAAGAACAGGCCTGAGCGGAGGCAGCGGGAGTTCACCGGCCGTTCCCTCGCGGGGGCTGGAGCCCTCCGGCGCCTGTGGGATCATGGGGCCATGACCACCGACGCGCCCCACGCGAATCTCCCGGCACGGGAGGTCGAGCGCGATGACGAGGCCTTCGCCGCCGTGGAGGCCGAGGCAGGACCCCTGCCCGCCGACCGATTCCTGGACCGCGAGCTGTCCTGGCTCGCCTTCAACGAGCGTGTCCTGCAGCTGGCCGAGGATCCTGACCTCCCAGTCCTCGACCGCGCCAAGTTCATCGCCATCTTCGCCAGCAACCTCGACGAGTTCTTCATGGTGCGCGTCGCCGGCCTCAAGCGACGCATCGCCACCGGCATCGCCGTACGCGCGGCGAGCGGGCTGACCCCCCGCGAGGTCCTCGAAGGCATCTGGAATCGCGCTCACCTGCTCCAGCTGCAGCAGGCCATGATCTTCCGCGACGAGGTGCGCCCGGCGCTCGCGGGCGCCGGCGTCGACATCCTCGGCTGGCATGAGCTGACCGCCGATGAGCGCATGGAGATGGATGCCTTCTTCGACCAGCGGGTCTTCCCGATCCTGACTCCGCTCGCCGTCGACCCGAGCCACCCCTTCCCCTACATCAGCGGACTGTCGCTCAACCTCGCGGTCGTCGTGCGCAATCCCACGACGGGCACCGAGCTCTTCGCGCGCGTGAAGGTGCCGCCCCTGCTGCCGCGCTTCGTGCCGGTTGGCCCCCAGCGGTTCGTCCCGCTCGAGGACATCATCGCCGCGCATCTCGACGAGCTCTTCCCCGGCATGGACGTCCTGCAGCACCACACCTTCCGTGTCACGCGCAATGAGGACCTCGAGGTGGAGGAGGACGACGCCGAGAACCTCCTCAAGGCGCTCGAGCGGGAGCTCTCCCGACGCCGCTTCGGGCCGCCCGTGCGCCTGGAAGTCGAGAGCAGCATCGATCCCCACGTCCTCGACCTGCTCATCGAGGAGCTCGGCGTGAGCGAGCCGGAGGTCTTCCGCCTCCCCGGCCCGCTCGACCTCACCGGCCTGTGGAGCATCTACGCCGTCGACCGCGACGATCTCAAGCAGCCGCCGTTCGTCCCCCGGACCAGTCGCGAGCTCGCCGAGGTGGAGTCCGCATCCGCCCCCGACATCATGGCTGCCGTCCGCGAGAAGGACGTCCTCGTCCATCACCCCTACGACTCGTTCTCCACGAGCGTGCAGCTCTTCCTCGAGCAGGCCGCGGTGGATCCGCACGTGCTCGCCATCAAGCAGACCCTCTACCGCACGAGTGGCGACTCCCCCATCGTCAAGGCCCTCATCGAGGCGGCCCGCGAGGGCAAGCAGGTGCTGGCTCTCGTCGAGATCAAGGCCCGCTTCGACGAGCAGGCCAACATCGACTGGGGGCGCAAGCTCGAAGAGGCTGGGGTGCATGTCGTCTACGGCCTTGTCGGCCTCAAGACCCACACCAAGCTCTCCCTCGTCGTGCGCGACGACGGCGACCAGTTGCGCCGCTACTGCCACATCGGCACTGGCAATTACCACCCCAAAACCGCGCGGCTCTACGAGGACTTCGGCCTCTTCACCTGCGATCAGCAGGTCGGCGAGGACATCTCCGACCTCTTCAACGTGCTGTCCGGCTACTCGATGAACACCGAGTACCACCGCCTGCTCGTGGCCCCCCACTCCATCCGCACCGGTCTCATCCAGCGCATCGAGCGCGAGATCGACCACCACCGGGCGGGTCGCCCGGCGCAGATTCGCTTCAAGTGCAATGCCCTCGTGGACGAGCGCATCATCGACGCGCTTTACCGGGCTTCTCAGGCTGGAGTCCCCGTCAAGGTCTGGGTCCGCGGCATCTGCGCTCTGCGCCCGGGCGTCCCCGGGCTCAGCGACAACATCGAGGTGATCAGCATCCTCGGCCGCTTCCTCGAGCACTCCCGCGCCTACGAGTTCGCCAACGGCGGCGACACCGAGATCTGGATCGGCTCGGCGGACATCATGCACCGCAACCTCGACCGCCGAGTTGAGGCCCTGGTGAGCCTCAAGGCTCCGGAGCACATCGACGAGATCGACGCACTCTTCGACTTCGCGCTGGAGCCCGAGACAGCGCGCTGGGACCTGCAGTCCGACGGATCGTGGCGCCGGCGCGCGACCGATGCCGAAGGGCGCCCGCTTCGCGACCTCCAGGAGACGCTGATCTCGGTGCACCAGCGCCGAGGCCGTCTCGCATGAGCAGCACCCACCGCGAGATCGAACGCAAGGTGCGCGTGAGCGCAGCCTTCGAAATCCCGCCGCTCGTCGGCGCGGCCGGCATCGCCTCCGTGGAACAGCAGCCGTCGTTCCACATGCGCAACACCTACTTCGACACCCCCGATCTGCGCCTCTTCCGCTGGGGCATCACCCTCCGCAGGCGCGAGGGGGGACCTGACGAGGGCTGGCAGATGAAGCTCCCCGTGGAGGGCGCGGATCGAGGCACTCGCGACGAGGTGCGGCTGCCCCTGACGCCAGGCGGCGTCCCCGATGAGCTCAGGAGCACGGTCCTCGCTCTCGTGCGCGAGGCAGAGCTGGTCGAGGTCGCCTCCCTGCGCACGCACCGCCAGCCCTTCCTCCTGCGCGATGAGGCCGGCACCGGCATCGCCGAGGTCGTGGACGACATCGTCGACACCATGGAAGGCGACCGCAGCACGCACTCCTTCCGCGAGATCGAGGTCGAGGCCATCGGAGACGCGGACCTGGAGGTGCTGGAGGCGGTGGTCTCCCTGCTCGTCGAGCACGGGGGCACCGTCGGATCGCTCAGCAAGGCCTCGGCGGCACTGGGCCCGCGGACTCTCGCGCCTCCCGACGTGCCCGAGGTCGCGTGGCCGGCGCCATCGGATCCCGCCGGTGACGCCCTCCACGCCTTCCTGTCCGCCTATGTACGCCGCTTCCTCCTGCAGGACGTGCGCGTGCGACGACGGCTCCCCGACTCCGTCCACCAATTGCGGGTGGCCGCGCGACGCCTCCGCAGCGGACTGCAGGCCTTCCGGCCCCTCCTCGACCGCCAGTGGGCCGAGGGCCTGCGCGGCGAGCTCGCCTGGGCGGCCTCAGGACTCGGCCTTGCCCGCGACACCGAGGTCCTCCTCGAGAGGCTGCGCGACAACGCCCGGGGACTGCCGGGAGACATGGGGGGCGAGGCCATGGCCGTCATCGAGCCCGCTCTCCTCGCCCGCGAGGGGCAGGCAGAGCTCGAGGCCCGCGCCACCATGGACTCCGACCGCTACCGGGCCCTGGTGGAAGCCCTCATCGACGCGGCGCGGCACCCCCGACTCGACGCGGCCGCGCAGGAGCCCTGCGACAAGGCGCTGCCGATTATCGTCGCCAAGGCCCTCCGTCGCCTCGCCTCCCGAGTCGACGGGATCTCCCCCGACTCCGACGGGGAGCACTGGCACGAGGTGCGCATCGCGGCCAAGCGCGCGCGGTACGCCGCGGATGCCGTGAGCCCCGTCCTCGGCGAGCGCGTCGCCGACCTGGCCCGGGAGCTCTCCGTCGTCACCGACGTCCTGGGCGACCACCAGGACTCGCACGTCGCCCAGCTCACCCTCCAGGAGCTCTCGGCCCATGCCGACCAGGCTCACGCCTTCGCTCTCGGCGCCCTGTATGAACACGAGGTGAACATGCAGCGCCTCGACAGGGAGAGATTCCCCTCCGTGTGGCACGACGTGAGGAAAGCGGCGCGAAGGGCCGACCTCGCCTGACAGGCCGACCGCGCCTGTGATGCACTTGTGCGGCCATGAGCGAGAACACTGCGTCCCCCGTCCTCGCGGCTGGGGTCGTCGTCACGAGGCCCGGGGATCACGGCCCCGAGGTGGTGGTCGTCCATCGCGGCCTCCGACAGGACTGGTCCCTGCCCAAGGGGAAGATCGACCCGGGCGAGCACACCCTGGTGGCCGCCGTCCGGGAGTGCGATGAGGAGACCGGGATCGTGCCGGTCCTCGGCCCGCCGCTCCCGCGACAGGAGTACATCGCCCTCGGCCGCCCCAAGGTCGTCGACTACTGGGCGGCGCGCGTGGGCCGCGACGAGGGATTCGCGCCCGATGAAGAGGTGGACGAGGTCCGTTGGCTCAGCGAGGAGGAGGCGGTCGCGCGGCTGACCTACCCCCACGACGCCGAGCTCGTGCGCCTCGCGTGCTCCACTCCCGACACCAGCCCGATCATCCTGCTGCGTCATGCCAAGGCGGTGAAGCGCTCCGACTTCACCGGCGGAGACGATGCGCGACGTCCCCTCTCGGGGCAGGGGCGTAGCCAGGCCAAGGCCCTCATCCCGCTGCTCGCGGCGTACGGCATCGAGGCGGTGCACTCCTCCGACGCGACGCGCTGCGTGGAGACCGTGCGTCGCTATGCCAAGTCCATCGACACGACGATCGAGCCCGAGCACGACCTCAGCGAGGCGGGCTTTGCCGAGCGGCCCAAGCGCGCCGCAAAGCGGATGCGCGCCCTGCTCGGCGACCCCCGGCCCCTTGTGGTCTGCTCCCACCGGCCGGTGATGCCGACGCTCGTCGAGGCCATCGCCGGCATGCGCATCACGGGGCCTGTCGATCTGGACCCGCGAATGCCCCCCGGGGGCTTCCTGGTGGTTCATCGCGAGTTCACCGAGGCCGAGGAGCCGACCCTCGTGGCGATCGAGCGCCACACCACCGCTGAGGCCCGTTAGTCATTCGTCTGCGATCAGTTCACTTTGTGTTCATTCTTGCTCTCCTGATCCGTCATTCCCTGTGCCTAGGTTCGTCCTGACACGAACCGCACATCCACATTTGGGAGGCTCAGGGTGACTCGCACCCGCGTCATTGCCGCTTCTGCCGTTTCGCTCGCCGGCGTTCTCGCTCTCGCCGCCTGCGGAGGCAGCTCGGGCGGCGGCTCCACCAGCTCCGGCGCGGCCGGCAGCATCACCTGCGTCGACGGCAGCATCAAGGCGGCCGGCTCCAGCGCACAGGGCAACGCGATCACGGAATGGATCAATGCCTACCAGGCGGCCTGTGGCGGCGCCACCATCGACTACCAGCCCGTGGGCTCAGGTGCCGGTGTCGAGCAGTTCACCGCCCAGCAGATCTCCTTCGCAGGATCCGACTCAGCCGTCTCGGGGGACGCCCTCACCGCCGCCAACGCGCGATGCGGAGCAGGCCCCGCCATCAATATCCCCATGGTCGGCAGCGCCATCGCCATCGCCTACAACCTCGAGGGTGTCGACAAGCTCATCCTCAACCCCAAGGTCGTGGCAGGGATCTTCGCCAACACCATCACCAAGTGGAACGACCCGGCTATCGCGGCCCTGAACCCCGGAGTCACCCTCCCCGACGCGACGATCGCGCAGTTCCACCGCTCGGACTCGTCGGGCACCTCCGAGAACCTCACGAAGTTCCTCGCGGCCACGGCTCCTGACGCGTGGACCTTCGAGCCAGGCAAGGACTGGGTCGCACCCGGCGGCCAGGGCGCCAAGGGCTCCGACCAGGTCATCGCGTCTGTGGAGAACACGCCCAACAGCGTCGGCTACGTCGATCTCTCCTACCTGCTCGATGCCACGAAGGCCAAGGCCGCCTGGATCGACAACGGCCAGGGGGCCGTCGAGGCCACCACGGCCAACGCCGCCACCACGATCGCAGGGGCGTCGGTCGCCGGCACCGGCAATGACCTCGCCCTCAAGATCGACTACGCAAACTCGGCGGCGGGCGCCTACCCGATGGTGCTCGTGACGTACGAGGTCGCGTGCCAGTCGGGCCTGTCGGCCGACCAGAACCCCGCCCTCGTCAAGGCCTTCCTCACCTACGCGGCCTCCGATGACGCGCAGGCCCTTCTCACGCAGAACGGTTACGTGCCGATCACCGGGGACCTGCTGACGAAGGTCCGCACCGCCGTGGGCGCGCTCGCCTCCTGACGCCGCGCATCCCGGGGACTGGGCGGCACCGCCCAGTCCCCGGGCCATGACAGAGGAAGGGACGGATGATGGCCACCCGTAGCCCCGAGGCTCCGGCTCCCGCAGACCCCGATGGCATCGCCGGCGCCGCAGTGCGGCCCGGCGATCGCGCCTTTTTCGGGCTGTCGACCGGGGCCGGGGTGCTCGTGCTCGTGGTCATGGTGGCCATCGGTGCCTTCCTGGTGTGGAAGGCCATCCCGTCGCTCCAGGCCGACTCGGCCAACTTCCTCACCGAGCAGCAGTGGCTGCCCGACCAGACGCCCCCGGTCTTCGGCATCGCCGTGCTGTTCTTCGGCACGCTGTGGACCTCGATCATCGCGATGGCTATCGCTGTGCCTGTCGGATACGGCATCGCGCTCTTCATCGCGTTCTACGCGAGTCGGCGCGTGGCCTCGACGCTGGCCTTCATCGTCGATCTCCTGGCGGCGGTGCCCTCCATCATCTTCGGGCTCTGGGGCCTCTACAACTTCATGCCGTACGTCGTACCCTTCGCCCAGTGGCTCACCGACTACCTGGGCTGGATCCCGATCTTCGCGAACTCCCAGCAGCTGTGGACCAAGAGCATTCTCATGGCCGGGCTCGTCCTCGCCATCATGGTCCTTCCCACCGTGTCGGCTATCTCCCGCGAGGTCTTCATGCAGGTCCCGCGGATGCACATCGAGGCATCGCTCGCGCTGGGGGCCACGCGCTGGGAGATGATCCGCATGGCGGTCTTCCCCTTCGCCCGGCCCGGCATGATCTCCGCGGCCATGCTCGGCCTGGGCAGAGCCCTCGGCGAGACGATCGCGGTAGCCCTGATCCTGTCCGCGGTCTTCGAGATCAACTGGGCGATCACCGAGCCCGGCGGAAACTCCTTCGCCGCCAACATCGCCTTGAAGTGGGGCGAGGCGGGCAGCGTGGGGCGCTCCGCCCTCATCGCCAGCGGGCTCGTCCTCTTCCTCATCACCCTCGTCGTCAATATGGCCGCGCGCTGGATCATCGCCCGGCGCAAGGACTTCTCGGGGGCGAACTGATGTCGGACTTCCCCTCCCTCCTCGGCGGCTCGCCCTCCCCGTCCGGCGGCCGTCACATCGCGAGTTCCGAGGCGCCACCCCCTCCGGGAAGCGGCGCGCCGGTGCCGACAGGCAGCGGCGATCCCCTGCACCTCACGGGCCGGCGACTTCCGCGGTGGGTCCCGTGGGGCATCGCGGCCGCGGCCATCCTCCTGGGCCTCGCCTGCCAACTCACCGGCCTGACCGTCGTCGGACTGGCGCCCGGGGTCATCGCCGCGATTGCCTTCCTCGTCATCCAGGCCGTCGCATCATGGACGGTGGAAGGTCGCCGGCACGCCACCGACCGCCTTGCCACCACGCTGATCTACGCGACCTTCGTCCTCGCGCTCACTCCGCTGCTGTGGATCCTCGCCACCGTCGCCGTCAACGGGCTCAGCGCCTTCAGCCTGGAGTTCCTCACCTCCACGATGCGCAATGTGAGCCCGCGAGCAGAGGGAGGCGGGATCGCCCACGCCTTCGTCGGCACCCTCGAGCAGGTGGGCATCGCCGCCCTCATCGCGGTCCCGATCGGCATCCTCGCCGCTGTCTACCTCGTGGAGTTCGGCCGAGGCCGTCTTGCCTTCTGGATCAGTTTCTTCGTCGACGTCATGACCGGCGTGCCGTCGATCGTGGCTGGCCTCTTCATCTACACAGCGCTCATCCTCACCGGCATCCTGCAGCAGTCCGGCCTGGCCGCCGGCCTCGCCCTTGCCCTCCTCATGCTCCCCGTCGTCATCCGGGCCACCGAGGAGATGCTGCGGATCGTTCCGAACGAACTGCGCGAGGGCGCACTGGCGCTCGGCGTGCCCCACTGGAAGGTGATCGTCAGAATCGTCATCCCCACGGCGATCTCCGGCATCATCACCGGCGTGATGCTTGCCGTCGCCCGCGTCGCCGGCGAGACGGCACCCCTCCTGCTCACGACGTTCCTGGCCCAGGACATGAACCCCAACCCGGTGGCCGGATCCCAGACCTCCCTCCCGACGTTCATCTGGGACCAGATCAGCCGCGGCACGCCCGCGGCCGTCAACCGCGCCTGGGGAGGGGCGCTTGCCCTCATCCTCTTCGTCCTCGTCCTGTACGCCGGAGCCCGGCTCATCGCCCGGGTCTTCGCCCCCAAGGCCCGCTAGCACCTGCCAAGGAGCACCCATGTCCCAGCAGATCGACCTCGTCGACCTCGACATCTACTACGGCGACTTCCTCGCGGTAGAGGACGTCAATCTCACCGTGAAGGCCAACTCGGTGATGGCGTTCATCGGGCCGTCCGGGTGCGGCAAGTCGACCGTGCTGCGCAGCATCAACCGCATGCACGAGGTCATCCCGGGCGCCCACGTAAAGGGGCAGGTCCTGCTCAACGGGGAGAACGTCTACGGGTCGAACATCGACCCGGTGCTGGTGCGACGCACCATCGGCATGGTCTTCCAGCGACCAAATCCCTTCCCGACCATGTCCATTGCGGACAACGTCATCGCCGGGCTGAAGCTGGAGAAGGACAAGAAGCGCACCGAGTCCTACGACGAGATCATCGAGAAGTCCCTGCGGGGCGCCAACCTCTGGGAGGAGGTCAAGGACCGCCTGGGCAAGCCGGGCGCGAGCCTCTCGGGCGGTCAGCAGCAGCGCCTGTGCATTGCCCGGGCCATCGCGGTCGAGCCGCAGGTGCTGCTCATGGACGAGCCCTGCTCGGCGCTCGACCCCATTTCGACACTGGCCATCGAGGACCTCATCCGAGAGCTCAAGGACCGCTACACGATCATCATCGTGACGCACAACATGCAGCAGGCGGGACGCGTCTCGGACTCCACCGCCTTCTTCAACCTGGCCGGGATCGGCAAGCCCGGGAAACTCATCGAGTCAGGGCCTACACCCGAGATGTTCAGTCACCCCAAGGACAAGCAAACCGAGGACTACATCTCCGGCCGATTCGGCTAGTCGGCGACCAGGTGGTAGCCCGCCTCGTCGATGGCCTCCCTCACGGCATCGACGGGGAGTGGATCGGCACTGGTGACGGTGGCGGTGCCGGACCCCAGGTCGACCTGGACGGACGAGACTCCAGGCAGCATGAGCAGCTCTGTGGTCACCGCGCGCACACAGTGATCGCATGTCATGCCGTCGACTTGGTACGCCGTGACCAGCACCCGTCCATCCTTTCGTCACCGGCCGTTTGCCGTGAGTTGTCCTCTCTCTTGTCTCGTGACCCTACTCTCCCCGTCGTGTCGACCGAATCGGTCCAGCCGCGTCATCAGGTGCACCTCGACTCGCAGACTCGCTTTCTCCTGCCGAGGTGCTCCTGCGGGTGGATCGGAACTGCGCGCCTCACCGTCGCCTCTGCTCGAGAGGAGGCGCGCGATCACGCACTTCTCTACGCCGAGGCCGATGTCATCGTGATCGTCGAATCCGATCCTGCTGAGCGCGACCCATCCGAGTGAAGAGCGGCGCCGCCCGCAGCACGAGGTCGGGGACGGCGCCGATGGCTCGGACCTGAGCGCCGCGCCACCGCGGGACGCTCACGATCCGGCGCGGCCTGCGCAGTGCCTTCACCACCGCGACCGCCACGTCGTCGGGCTCAGCAACCCGGAGGCCGGTGAAGGTCATCGCGATCGCAGGGTCGTCGAGGACGTCCGTGATCATCGGCGTGAGCATGCCGTCGGGGCAGATCACGCTGAAGCGGATCCCCGTGACGCCCTGGGCCCGCAATTCCCCTTCGATGCCGAGGGTGAAGGAGAGGACCCCGGCCTTCGTCGCGGCGTAGACGCACTCGCCGGGCACCGGCACCCAGGAGGCCAGGGACCCGACGTTCACCACGTGCCCTCGGCCGCGCCCTCCGTCGCGTCCGCGCATGACCTCCACGGCCGCGCGCGTGCCGCGCATGACGCCGAGGAGATTGACCGAGACAATCCTCTCGATGATCTCGTCGGACTGGGTCGCGGCATCGCCGGCTCCCAGGACGCCCGCGTTGTTGACCCAGACGTCCGGCCGGACCTGCTCGGCGAGCGCACGGCACGCATCCGCGTCGGTGACATCGAGGAAGGTCGGCGCCCCCTCGATGTCCGTGGCGACAACGTCGTAGCCGACGGCGTGCAGGCGGTCGGAGATGGCGCGGCCGAGTCCCCGGCCGGCACCGGTGACCACGGCGACGGGCATCAGACGGCCGCCGTCACGCCCTTGCCGAGGACGACGATGCCGCCCTCGCTCACGGTGTAGAGCTCGCGGTCGCGCTCGACGTCGACGCCGATCTGCGCTCCGTCGGGGACGATGACGTTCTTGTCGAGGATGGCGTGTCGGATGACGGCGTTCTTGCCGATACGGGCGCCCGGCATGATGACCGAACCCTCGATGTAGGCGCCCCCCTGGATCTGGACGTCGAAGGAGAGCACGGAGCCGCGCACATGCGCCCCGGACACGATGGAGCCGGTGCCGACCATCGACTCGTGGGCATTCCCCCCCTCGACGAACTTCGCGGGAGGTAGCGCCGGATGGTTGGTGAGGATCGGCCACTTGCGGTTGTAGAGATTGAAGATCGGGTGCACGGACACGAGATCCATGTGGGCATCGTGATAGGCGTCGAGCGTGCCCACGTCACGCCAGTAGCCCCGATCGCGGTCCGTCGCCCCGGGGACCTCGTTGAGCGCGAAGTCGTAGACGCATGCCCGGCCCTGCTCGACGAGCATGGGGATGATGTTGCCTCCCATGTCATGGACCGAGCCTTCGTCCGCGGCATCGGCGCGCAGGGCCTCGATGAGGGCGTCGGTCGTGAACAGGTAGTTGCCCATCGAGACGTAGGACTCCTCCTCCGCTCCCGGGATGCCGGGGGGATCCGCCGGCTTCTCGAGGAATCGGCGGATCGTCGTGCCATCGGCACCGGTCTCGATGACGCCGAACTGGTGCGCGAGCGAGCGTGGCTGCCGGATCCCCGCCACCGTGACCGCAGCACCGGAGTCGATGTGCGCCTGCACCATCTGCATGGGGTCCATGCGATAGACGTGGTCGGCCCCGAAGACGGCGACGTAGTCGGGCCTCTCGTCGTTGATGAGGTTGAGGCTCTGGAAGATCGCGTCCGCGCTGCCGGTGAACCACCGGGGGCCCAGCCGCTGCTGGGCGGGCACCGGGGTGACGTAGTCGCCCAGCAGCGGGGACATCCGCCACGTCGTCGTGATGTGCCGGTCCAGCGAGTGGGACTTGTACTGGGTGAGCACCGCGACGCGGCGAAGCCCGGAATTGATGAGGTTGGACAGGACGAAGTCCACGAGCCGGTAGGCCCCGCCGAAGGGGACCGCCGGCTTGGCGCGATCGGCCGTCAGCGGCATGAGGCGCTTGCCCGCCCCACCCGCCAGGACGATGCCGAGGACGTGCGGTCCACTCTCCATGCTCGCCAGAGTAGCCCTCGGCTCTGCCCCCGCGCAGGGCCCTAGGCTGACCTCCGTGAAGATCGGCGTCCTCACCCGCGAGTGGCCCCCGGACGTCTATGGCGGTGCCGGCGTACACGTGGATCAACTCGTGGCGCACCTCCGGCCGCTCGTCGACGTCGAGGTGCACTGCTTCGGAGCTCCGCGAGCCGACGCGCAGGCGCATGCCGTGCCCTCCTACCTCGCCGATGCCAATCCTGCGGTGCAGACGCTCGGGGTGGATCTCGCCATGGTCACGGCGACGAACGATGTCGACCTCCTGCACTCCCACACGTGGTACGCCAACCTGGCCGGGCACGTGGGCGGCCTCCTGCACGGAGTTCCCCATGTGCTCACCGCGCACTCCCTCGAGCCCCTGCGTCCCTGGAAGGAGGAGCAGCTGGGCGGCGGCTATCGCATCTCCTCGTGGGTCGAGGCGACGGCCTACGCCCACGCGAGCGCGATCATCGCGGTGAGCCACGGCATGCGCGCGGATGTCCTCGCGGCGTACCCGTCCGTGGATCCGCACAGGGTGCACGTCGTGCATAACGGCATCGACACCGACGTCTACCGCCCCGACCCCTCGCGGGAGGCCCTGGACCGGCACGGCATTGGCACCGACCGCCCCTATGTCCTCTTCGTCGGGCGCATTACCCGCCAGAAGGGCATCAAGCACCTCATCGCGGCGGCCGAGTCCTTCGACGACGACGTCGTCCTCGTCCTGTGCGCCAGCTCGCCGGATACCCCCGAAATCGGCGCCGAGACCGAAGCCGCCGTGGCGCGCCTGCGCGAGCGTCGGGGGGAATCCTCGGTGGTCTGGATCCAGGAGCAGGCACCCCGATCCGACCTCATCCAGTACTTCACTCACGCGCTGGCCTTCGTCTGCCCTTCTGTCTACGAGCCGCTCGGCATCGTGAATCTCGAGGCCATGGCCTGCGAGACGGCCGTCGTGGCCAGTGCCGTGGGCGGCATCCCCGAGGTCGTCGTCGACGGGAAGACGGGGGTGCTCGTGCCCTACGACCCCGCCGACCCGGCCGCCCTCGAGGCCGGGTTGGCCCAGGCGGTCAATGCGCTCGCCGCGGACCCCGCGCGCGCGAGAGAGATGGGCGTGGCCGGGCGGCAGCGTGCCGTGTCGGACTTCGGCTGGAATGCCATCGCGGAGCGGACCGTGGACGTCTACCGGCAGGCGCTGTCGCAGTGACCGAGCTCAGCCCCTCCGTCATCCCGACGGAGTACGACCTCCGTCGACGCACGATCGGCTATGCCCTCTACATCGCTGGCACGCTCCTTTTCGCTCTCAATGGCACCGTCGTCAAGACCATCCTGCTGAGCGGTGTTTCGGTCGCGCGCCTGAGCGAGATCCGGGCCGGGGGCGCGTTCGTCGTCCTCTTCATCGCCGTCGCCATCTGGCGCCCCAAGGCCCTGAAAATCCACCGGAGCGAGTGGCCGCTCCTCCTCGCCTACGGCGTCATCGGCCTGTCGATGACGCAGTTCCTCTACTTCGTGGCGATCGAGCGCCTGCCCATCGGCATCGCGCTCATCATCGAGTTCACCGCGCCGATCTTCGTGGTCCTGTGGGCTCGCTTCGGCCAGAAGAAGCCCGTGCGCTCCACCGTCTGGGTCGGTCTCGCCCTGGCCCTCGTCGGTCTCGCTCTCATCGCGCAGGTCTGGCGAGGCTTTGTCCTCAACGGCATCGGCGTCCTCGCGGCCTTCGGCGCCGCGCTTGCCCTGGCCCTCTTCTACGTTCTCGGTGAGCAGCAGCAGCGCACCGGTGTGAAGCGAGATGCGCTCTCGCTCACCATGTGGGGGATGGGCGGCGCCACGCTCTTCTGGACCATCGCGGCGCCCTGGTGGACCTTCCCCTGGACGGAGTTTGCCGGCACGAGCGCAGCACTCGCCGGCAGCGGACCGCAGCTGCCCATCCCGGCCCTCACCGCGTGGATGGTGATCATGGGCACGGTCATCCCCTTCACCCTGGCCATGACCTCCCTTCTCTACATCACCGCGTCGCAGGCATCGATCGTCGGCATGCTGGAGCCCGTCTTCGCCTCGGTCATCGCCTGGGTCGCCCTCGCCGAGGTCCTCGCGCCCGCTCAGATCGTGGGTGGGCTGGTCGTGCTGGCCGGGGTCTATCTCGCGGAGCGGGGCCGATGAGCGCGCCGGATCCCATCGAGCCCCTTTCGAGCGTCGCGACTCCGCACACGACGTCCCGCGGCCAGGCGGCCGGCGCCGTGATGTACCTCGTCGCCGCCTTCCTCTTCGCGCTCAACGGGAGCGTGGCCAAGGCGCAGATGGAAGCCGGGCTCTCAGCGGCGCAGGTAACCGAGGCCCGCACCCTCGGCTGTGCCCTCGTGCTGCTCGTCTACCTGCTCATCGTCAATCGCGCCTCCCTCAAGGTCCGCCGCAGCGAGATTCCCTTCCTCCTTCTCTTCGGCGTTCTCGCCTACGCCATCACGCCCTTCGTGTTCTTCGTCAGCGTCTCGCTCCTGCCGGTAGCGATCGCCACGCTCCTCGCCTTCCTCTCCCCTGTCCTGGTCGCCCTCTGGCTGCGCTTCGTCAAGCAGGAGGCGGTCGGACGGTCCATCTGGCTCGCGCTCGCGCTGGTCATCTCCGGCCTGCTGCTCGTGTCCCAGGTCTGGGCGGGCTGGACGCTCAATCCCCTCGGGGTTCTCTTCGGGCTCATCACCGCGGTCGCCCTGGCGGCGTACCTCCTGCTGGGCGAGGAAGGCGCACGGCGCCGCGACGTCATGAGCCTCGCGTTCTGGGGCTTTGCCATCGCCGCCGTCACCTGGGCCATCCTCGCCCCGTGGTGGAACTTCCCGTGGCCGGTTCTCTCCACCACGACCTCGCTCTTCGAGGGCGCTCTCACCGGCATCCCCGTGTGGTCGCTCATCATCCTCATGATCATCGTCTCGGTCGTCCCCTTCGTGCTCGTCCTCATGTCGCTGCAGCGCATCGGCGCGCAACGCGGCGGGATCCTGGGGACGACCGAGCCCGTGTGGTCGGCCCTCATCGCCTTCCTCGTGCTCGGGGAGACGCTCACGCCGGTCCAGGGACTCGGCGGACTCGTGGTGCTCGCGGGCGTCATCGTGGCCGAGCTCGCCTCCCAGCGCGCCCATCGCGCGGGGGCTCCGACCCGCTGACTCCTCGGCTCGTCCGCGGCTAGTCTCGCGGGATGGAGGTGACCCGTCGGCAGGTACTCGGAGCCGCGGTCGCCGGCGCCTCCACCGTCGGCCTCGCGGCCTGCGGCGTCGCGGAGGGCGGCCATCCTGTCCCCGTCGACATCGATCCCGCGCTTGCGGCCAGTGCACGCGCGAGCGGGGCGCCCAACCTCATCGTGATCCTCAGCGACGATCACCGCGCCGACCACCTCGCGGCGGCTGGCGTCGTGCCCTTCCTCCAGACGCCCGTGCTCGATGCCCTGGCCGCGGACGGCCTGGACTTCACGCACGCCTACTGCACGACATCCCTGTGCAGTCCATCCCGCGCGTCCTTCCTCACCGGCGAGTACGCCTCCCGGCACGGCGTTCGCAACAACATCTCGACCTGGGATCCGGCCGCCATCAGCGTCTTCGATGGCCTGGCCGCCGCCGGCTACCGCAATGCGTTCATCGGCAAGTGGCACATGCCGGGCTCACTGCCTGACCTGCGCGGCGTCGAGCGCTTCATCACGTTCACCGCCGAGGAGGGGCAGGGCGTCTACTACGACTGCCCGCTCATTATCGACGGGGTGGAGACCCCCCGCCCGGGCACCTACGTGACGACCGATCTCACCGACTACGCGATCGAGTGGCTCGGCACGCAGAGTGCGGACCAGCCCTTCTGCCTCTACCTCGCCCACAAGGCCGTGCACCACCAGTTCGAGCCGCCACCCGATCTCCTCGGGACCTATGACGCGGTGACCCTCGACCTGCCGCCGGAGTCCTTCACCCTGCAAACCCTGCTGGACCGCAATGTGTGGGAGGGGACGGCCGGGCGACTGGAAACGGCGTACCGGCGCTACTGCGAGACGCTCCTCGGGCTGGATCGCGAGATTGGGCGACTGCTCGACTACCTCGCGAGCCGAGGCATTGCCGACAACACCGCGGTGTTCTACACCTCCGACAACGGCTACTCCTGGGGCGAGCATGTGCTCACCGGCAAGAGATGGGCCTACGACGAGAACATCCGGCTGCCCTTCATCGTGCGTTGGCCCGACGGCATCCCGGACCCGGGCTCGACGCGCCCGCAACCGATCCTCAACATCGACCTTGCGCCCACGATGCTCAACCTCGCCGGCGCACCCATCCCCGCGAGCATGCAGGGCGCGAGCCTCGTGCCTCTGCTCAAGGACGAGCCGACGCAGTGGCGCGAGGAGGTCTTCTACGAGTACTTCGAGGACTTCCCCTACCAGGTGCCTCCGTCACAGGCCGTGCGCACCAGTGACTGGCTGTACGTCGAGTACGCGCGCGGGCTGCCGCCGGAGCTCTACGACCTCAGGGCCGATCCGCAGGAGCAGGCCAATCTCGCCGAAGACCCGGCGTACGCCGCCAAGCGCTCCGAACTGTCCGCGCGACTGGCCGAGCTCCGCCAGGAGTACACGTGACGACCTCAACAGCGGGCGCCCGCACCCGCTGGCTGCATATTGCGGCCCCGGCGATCATCTCGGTCGTCACCTACCTTGTCCTGAACGTCCTTGTGGCCCGGGTCGTCGGGCGCCCCGACGTCCTGTGGTCCGATCAGGGCTACCGCATGAGCATGAACGCCCTGGTGCTCCTACGACTCGGGCCGGTCATGTTCTCCGGAGCGCTCGTGTGGCCGATCATGCGCGCGCGCGGTGCCACGCGCACCGGGGCCGCCGTGGGCGTGCTGGCCACACCCGTGGCGTTTGGCATCGTGTCCGGCCTCGGCGCCCTCACCTACTTCCCGCCGGTGGACGCGGCCTACTACGCCACCAACCCCATCGTCATCGGCGCTTTCGGCTCGCAGGTGGCGATGGCCGGCCTGGGCTCGCTCATCGCGGCCTGGCACCGCGCCGGCTGGCGCGCGAGCCCGCGCGCCTGGTGGTCATGGCCCGCGGCCGCGGCCGTCGTGATCGGCGAGATCGTGCTCATCGCCTCCGTCATCTGGCACGGCGGGGTGTACGTGTTCTACGCCTGGATCCAGGTGTACCGCGCCGTAATCGGCTAGACGATATTGCGCTCCGGCCGCAGGTCGCCGCTCTCGAAGCGACGCACGTCGAGGGGGCTCACATCGATGAAGGGCGTCTCCCCGAGGTACATGTCCCGCAGGATCTCCCCGATGGCCGGGCCCTGGAGGAACCCGTGCCCGGAGAATCCCGTGGCGTAGAGGAAGCGCGCCACCGCATCGGATTCGCCGAGCAGCGCATTGTGGTCCGGCGTGACCTCGTAGAGCCCGGCCCAGCCGCTGCGCACGCCGAGATCCAGGAGCGCGGGGGCGCGCTCCGCCGCAAGTTCCGCGAGGCGCTCGGGGAAGTCCGCGTCGCGGCTGATGTCGAAGCCCGGCTCCATGTCCTTGCGGGAGAATCCGGTGAGGATGCCGGGGCCCTCGCGATGCCAGTAGAAGCTCGTGGCGTAGTCGATGGTGAAGGCCATGTCGATCGGCTCCGGCATCGGCTCGGTGACGAGCAACTCTCGCTTGTACGGCGTCACGGGCAGGTCCACGCCAACGTACGCCGCGATCTGCGGTGACCAGGCCCCGGCGCAATCGATGACGCATTCGGTGGCGATATCGCCGTCGGTGCTCCGCACGCTGGTGATCCGGCCATCGGAGGATTCGATGCCGATGACCTCGACGCCCGTGCGCACGGTCGCACCGAGCCGGCGCGCCCCGGTCGCATAGCCGAGGACGACGGACTCGGGGGCGCAGTGGCCGTCGTTGGGCGACCATGCCGCGGCGAGCACGCCCGTCGGATCGAGCAGGGGTGACAGCCGGCACGCCTCGTCGACGTCGACCATGCGGGACTCCACCCCGAGGGAGTTCTGCAGGGCCACCGAGCGCTCGAAGAGCTCGACGTCCTCCGAGCGGGTGAGCACGAAGAGATAGCCGCTGCGATGAAGATCGATCTCCTGGCCGGGCCGCTCGCCGAACTGCTCGAAGAGCTCCAGGGAGCGCTTGCCCAGCGCGATGTTGAGCTCGTCGGAGAAGTTGGCGCGCACCCCGCCCGCGGCGCGCGAGGTCGATCCGCCCGCGAGGTCGCCGCGCTCGAGGAGCACGACGGACACGCCCGCCTCCGCGAGGTGGAAGGCCGTGGACGCCCCCATCACCCCGCCGCCGACGACGACGACGTCAGCGCGGTCCGACAGGGGCGGCTCGGCCGACCCGCCGGGCCCCATCGGCACGCTCACAGGCGGAAGCCGGGGTCGTAGGGCAGCTCCTCCACGTCCATCTGGGCCTTCTGGAGTTTCCCGCTGTAGTCCCAGTTCATCGACTGCCAGCGCGTGAACTGGTCGAGGACCCAGATGCCGCTCTGCCGCGACCCGTTGCCGCTGCGGCCGTTACCGCCGAACGGGAGATGGGCCTCGGCACCCGACGTGGAGTTGTTGACCGACACCATGCCGGCCGAGATGCCCTGCCGGAACCGCCAGACGGCCTGGGGGTCGGAGGTGTAGATCGCGCTCGACAGGCCATAACCGTGGCCATTGGACAACTCGATGGCCTCATCGAGAGTGTCGAAGACGCCCATGCCCACGAGCGGACCGAAGGTCTCGGTGTCGTAGAGCGCATCCCCCGGGCGGATGCCGTCGACGATCGTCGGATGCGCGAACCAGCCGGCGTCCGGATCGCCCACGAAGCCCCGGCGCGGATTGCTCGAGGTGATGCGACCGACACCGGTCGATCCGTAGACCCCCTGGTGATCCTGGATGAGGCCCAGGTGCTTGTCGTGGTTGGCGAGGTACTTCTCGTCGATCATCGGGCCATAGAGCACGGGCTGCATCGGGTCGCCCACGACGGCATTCTCGACCGCGTGCACGTAGCGCTCGCGGACGACGTCGTACACATCGCGATGGACCCACAGGGTGCCGAGCGAGGTGCACCGCTGCCCGGCGGTGCCGAAGCCCGCGAAGAGCGCGCCCTCGACGACGAGGTCGATATCGGCATCGGGCATGACAACCATGGGGTTCTTGCCGCCGAGCTCCAGGCACGGCGACTGGAGGTGACGGCCGGCGAGCTCACCGAGCGTGCGTCCCACCTCGGTCGATCCGGTGAAGCCGATCTTGTTGACCAGGCCCTGCTGCAGAGCCGTCTCGAGGCCGTCATACGTGGTCGCACCATCGGCGACGACAACTTTAAGCACGTCGCGCGGCACGCCGCCGGCGTAGAAGATCTCTGCCATCGCCCGCGCGATCGCGGCCGTCTGCTCCGCGGGCTTCCACACGATCGAGTTGCCGGTGACGAGCGCGGGGATGATGTACCAGGAGGGGACCGCGGCCGGGAAGTTGCCCGCGGTGATGATCATCGCGGTGCCGACCGGCACGCGGAAGGTGAAGAGCTGCTTATCGGGCATCTCGCTCGGCACGGTCTGGCCATAGAGGCGACGTCCCTCGCCGAGGAAGAAGTCGCACGTGTCGATGACCTCCTGCACGTCGCCCAGGGCCTCGGCGTACACCTTGCCCATCTCGCGCGTCACGAGGCGCGACAGTGCCTCCTTGTTCGACTCGAAGAGGCGACCCACCTGCGCGATGACCCGCCCGCGCGCGGGAGCGGGCACGGCCGCCCAGCCCGGCTGGGCCTCCTTGGCCGACCGGCAGGCCGACACCACGTCGGCGGCGGTCGCCAGCGTGAACTCGGTCACCACGTCGTCGAAGCGGGCGGGATTGCGGGAGGTGTACGTCGTCATGCCGCGATCCTCCCACCGGGATCACCGGCGCCCGACTCTGCCCCGCGCCCCCAGCATCGGACCGCTCTGCCAGGCTTGGCCCGTGAGCGATCCACGCACCGTCGGCACCGTGATGCTCGAGATGCTCGCGGCCCACGGCATTGACGTCGCCTTCGGGCTGCCCGGGGTGCACAACCTCGCGTTCTGGTCCGCCGAGGCCCAGGCGCGCATCGTCGGGGTCCGCCACGAGCAGGCCGCCGTCTACGCCGCCGATGGCTACGGCCGGGCGACCGGGCGGCTCGGCGTCGCGTTCTCGACCACGGGTCCAGGTGCCGTCAA
>JBPCSL010000204.1:0-5671 GCA_051007175.1 Candidatus Nanopelagicales bacterium | reverse complement strand
CGACTACCTGCGCTGGACAGCGCTGGTCGTGGGCGTCTTCGTGCTGGCGCTGGGGTCCGTCGTCGGTGGCTTGGCCTTCGGACTGCACGCCCCGTGGAGCGCGGGCGGCCGCGCCGTCGCCTCCATCGTCACCCCGTCCCCGACGGATGAGGACCAGGAGACCCCGCGCCCCATCACGTCGTTCGCGGGCATCGCGATCCCCACGCGCGACCAGATGGGCTCGGAGGGCAGGCGTGCCTACACGCAGGACGTTCCCGAGATCGACTGGAACGGCGATCCCGCGGTCGTGTCCACCGTCTATCCCTCGCCCGGCGGCGTCTACGGCGTCGGCGCGGTGATCAAGATCCAGTTCGCGTACGACGTCCCCGATGAGCTCAAGGGCATGCTGGAGCGGTCGGCGAAGGTCACGACCAGCGTCCCCATCGGCGATGCCGGGTGGAGCTGGCCGGACGATCACACCCTGGCCTTCCGCCCGGAGCAGTTCTGGCCCGGCCACATGGATGTCGCGGTCGACTTCTCCTGGCGCAAGCGCGGCCTTGCCGACCAGAACCCCGACG
Organism: Candidatus Nanopelagicales bacterium; assembly: GCA_051007175.1. Taxonomy (GTDB): domain Bacteria; phylum Actinomycetota; class Actinomycetes; order S36-B12; family S36-B12; genus Mxb001. Next base: position 5,114 of record JBPCSL010000204.1, on the reverse strand, counting down.
TCCACTTCCGCGTCGGCCGCTCCCAGACCTTCGAGGTCTCCGCGGATCACCTCATCGCGAAGGTCAAGCGCGACGGCCTCACCATCCGGCGCGTGCCGGTCTCGCTCGGGATGCCGGGCTGGGAGACCGCCTCCGGGGTCAAGACGATCATGGAGCGCTACGAGGTCAAGCGGATGGTCAACAACGCGCCCGGTGCGCGGTACGACGTGATGGTCCCCTTCGCCCTGCGTCTCACGCCCAGCGGGGAGTTCCTCCACGCCGCGCCCTGGAATCCCAACATCGGCTACGCCTCGACATCGCACGGCTGCACGAACGTGTCGATGGAGGACGCCGAGTGGTTCTACACGTACGCCCTCGAGGGCGATCCGGTCACCATCAGCGGCACCAGCGTGGAGTCGGACTGGTGGGAGGGCCCCGGCGGCCTGTGGAATATCGACTGGGCCGACTGGAAGGCCAACAGCCACCTCCTAGGGTCCTGATCTCCGGCTGATCCGAGCTGCTCGGACCCCGCCATGCGCGACCCGCCGCCATGCGGCATAGTCGGTGCCCTCATTTGCCAGGGAGGGCGCCCATGGCCGGCAGCCGCGAACGTGAACTCGCCGCCGAGCGAGCGCGCGTGGCCGCCCTCTACGCGCGACTCGACGAGCTGCGCGAGCGCACCCGCGTCGACCTCCGGCGCACCCAGCGGGAGCAGACGGCGGGGACGCCGGCGGCGCTCACCGAGCAGGAGGCCTTCGTCAAGCTCTACAGCGAGCGGCTCGATGCGCTCGGGGCCGCGGAGAACCGACTGTGCTTCGGCCGGCTCGACCTCAAGGAGGGCGAGCCCCGCTACATCGGTCGCATCGGCCTCGCCGATGACGACCAGCACTTGTTGCTCACCGACTGGCGGGCGCCCGCCGCCGAGGCGTTCTACCAGGCGACGGCCGCGGATCCGCGGGACGTCGTACGCCGGCGGCACATCGTCACGGAGGGTCGCGAGGTGACGGCGCTTGAGGACGACGTCCTCGACCTCAGCGCCCTGGCCGAGGGCTCGTCCGGCATCGGGACCGACGACATCCAGGGCGGCGGGGTCCTCATGGCGGCCCTCGCGGCCCGCCGCACCGGGCGCATGCACGACATCGTCGCGACGATGCAGGCCGAGCAGGACGCCATCGTGCGCTCCCCCCTCCAGGGGATCCTCGTCGTCGAGGGCGCTCCCGGCTGCGGCAAGACCGTCGTCGCCCTGCACCGTGCGGCCTACCTGCTCTACACGTATCGCGACAAGCTCGCGCGCAGTGGCGTGCTCGTGGTCGGGCCCAATCGGATCTTCCTGCACTACATCGGCCAGGTCCTCCCCGCGCTCGGCGAGACGGCCGCGGTGCTGAGCACGCCCGGCCAGCTTTACCCGGGCATCGACGCGACGGCGTGGGAGCCCGATGAGATCGCCGCCATCAAGGGCGACCTGCGCATGGCCGACGTCATTGCCAAGGCCGTGCGCGCGCGGCAGCGCATCCCCGACGGACCGCGTGAGCTGAACGTCGGCGGCGTGACGATCGTGATGACCCCCGAGATGGTCCACGAGGCGCGCGACCGTGCTCGCTCGTCGCGGCGTCCGCACAATGTCGCGCGCCGCACCTTCGCCCTCACCCTGCTCGACTCGCTCACGCGGGCCCTCGCCGACCGCACGGGCCTCGACCTCGATAACAACCGCGATGTGCTCATCGGTGACCTGCGCGACTCCCCCGACGTGCGCCGTGAGGTCAACCTCGCGTGGATGCCGCTCACCCCCGAGCAACTGGTCTCCGACCTGTACGCCGACCCGCAGCGGCTCGCGGCCGCGGCGCCCCATCTCTCGGCCGAGCAGCGCGCGCTCCTCGCCCGCGACCGCGGAGCGCCGTGGACCCCGGCCGACGTCCCGCTGCTCGACGAGGCGGCCGAGCTCCTCGGCGTCGATGACGAGGCGGATCGCCGGGCCCAGGCGCGCGCCTCGGCCGACCGGCAGGCCGAGGTGGCCTATGCGCAGTCGGTGCTGGAGATGACCGGCACGCGCGGGGTCTCCGCCGACCAACTCATCGACCGCTATGCGACGGCGGGCGACATTGCGTCGGTCGCTGAGCGTGCATCGCAGGATCGCGAGTGGGTCTACGGACATGTCGTCGTCGATGAGGCGCAGGAGCTGTCGCCCATGATGTGGCGCGTGCTGGGCCGACGGTGCCCGTCCCTGTCGATGACGGTGGTGGGCGACCTCGACCAGACGGCATCGAGCGCCGGTGCCACGACCTGGGAGCGGGCGCTCGCCGGCATCGCCAAGGCGCGGCCCGGCGCCGACCCGCGCTGGCGCGTGGAGCGCCTCACCGTTAACTACCGGACTCCGCGCCCCTTCATGGACCTGGCGCAGGAGGTGCTGCGCGTCATGGGCCGCGAGCCGGAGCCGGTCGAGTCCATTCGTGACGGCGCCGATCCCGTGCTCGCGCGCATGGCGTCGCCGGGCGATATCGCCGACGTCGTGCGCACGGCCCTCGATGACCCCGATCTCGGCCGCCTCGCCGTCATTACCGCGCCCAGCCTCGTCTCCGAGGTCACGGCCACTCTCGAGTCCGCGCTACCGGAGGGATCGCTCGGCACGGGTGACGATCGCCTCGACGCGCCCGTCTGCGTGCTCACGGTGGCGGAGGCGAAGGGCCTGGAGTTTGACGCCGTCGTCGTCGCCGAGCCGGGCCTCATCGACATGGAGTCGGGATCTGCGCGCCCTGGCAGCGACCTGTACGTCGCGCTGACGCGTGCGACGCGCGATCTCGTCGTCGCCTACACCGGTGAGCTGCCGCAGTTCCTCGCGGCGTCGTCCCGCGCCGTCGCCTAGGCCGCTGCGGGCGCCTTCCGGCGCAGCAGCAGTGCCGCGATGATCACGCCGATCACGGAGACGATGATCGGCGGCCACATGGCGACGCCGACCGCGGTATCGAAGACGGTGGTGATGAACTCCTGGGCGTCGCCGGGGACGAGGGCGGCGATATCCGCGACGCTCACGCCTCCGGTAAGAGCCGAGAGGATCGTGTTGAGTGTGTCCGGCGAGGGGGACATCGACGCGAGCAGGGACTCCACGGTGCTGCGGGCGCTGCCCTGGAAGACCGCGGTGCAGACGGCGACGCCCAGGGAGCCGCCGATCATCGAGGCCGCCTTGAAGACGCCCGAGGCCACGCCCTCGCCCGCGTCGCCCGGATCCTCGACCGCCGTGGCCGCGCAGGGCGTGATCTGCAGGCCGATGCCAATGCCGATGAGGATGAAGGGCGCGATGAGGTCGCCGTATCCGCCACTGAGGTTGAGCAGGAGTACGCCGGCGACCGCGAGGAAGACCATGCCCGCCGCGGTGGGCCACGCCGGGCCGAATCGCTGGCCGAGCCAGTTGCCGAGCGGGTTGACGAGGAGGATCGGGATGGTGGCCGGCAGGAGAAGGAGCCCGGCCTTCAACGGGTCGTAGCCCTCGACGACCTGCAGGTAGAGGGCCATGAAGAAGATGACGGCACCGAAGACGAAGTTCGCGATGAGGTTGGACGCCACCGCACCGTCGAACCGGCGCTCGCGGAAGATCGACAGCACGACGATTGGGTTCTTCGCGCGGCGCTCCACGAAGACGAAGGCCACAAGCAGCAGGACGGCCGCGGCCAGCATCCCGATGAAGCCTGCGACCCCGACGTTGTCGGCGAAGACGAGCGCGGCGGAGAGCAGGAAGATACCGCCCACGAGGGTGATGACCCCGGGGACGTCGATCGTGCGGACGGCGTGGGCATCGCGCGTCTCGGGAGTGCTCCACCAGGTGAGCAGCAGCGCAACGATCCCAATGGGCAGGTTGATCCAGAAGATCCACCGCCAGCCGAGGCCGTCGATGATGAGCCCGCCGACGAGGGGGCCGAGCGCCTGCGCTCCCCAGCAGACCGCGATCCAGACGGCGATGGCCGTGTCGCGCTGCTTGCCCGAGAAGGTGACGGCGATGATCGCCAGGGCCGTGGGCAGGATCGCGGCGGCCCCGAGCCCCTCGATGACGCGACCGAGGATGAGCAGCCACGGGCTCGTGGCCAGGCCGGCCACGATGGATCCCACGAGCACCAGCGCGGTGCCCACTCCGAAGACCAGGCGTCGGCCGAAGAGGTCGCCGATCCGTCCGCCGACGATGATGAAGGCGCCCGCGAGGAAGTAGCCGTTGACCGCCCACTGCAGGGTGTCCATGGATCCGCCGAGGGCGTGACCGATGGTGGGCAGCGCGATGCTGATGTCGCTCGCGGTCACCCAGACGAGTGCCGTGACGAGGGAGAGACCGATGAGGGACCACCAGGGGCGTCCAGGTCGCGCTGCCGTATCCATGGCATGACCGTATGTGGCGCCCCCGCGCTTATCCGGTTTCGGCGCGCGCGATGGACACCTCCTGCGAGACGGGAGACGATCGATCCATGTCGCCCGCGCGCTGGATCGCTGCCCTCGTGGGCGTCGGCGTCGTCGCGCTGGTGGGCGTCCTCGTCTGGGGAGCCCTTCGCGGCGGGGACGACGCGGCGGTCGACGAGCTCCCGACGGTCGCCGAGATCGTCGCGGCCCAGGCGCATCAGCACGGTGTCGGCACCGACCCGGGCGACGCGGAGGCAGTCGCGAGCCTCCCGCCAGCCGCCGTCTCCACGCTGTCGGCGTACGACCAGGTGCTCGGCCAACTGCAGGCGGTGAAGGCGGCTTCAGGGGTCGCGGAGGCCCTATCGATCCTCCGCGATGTCGCCACGCAGAGCCCCGCGGTGACGACCGACTGCGCGCGGATCTACGCCGCCCTGGCCGCCGGTGAGACGGCCGTGCCCAGCCTCCAGGAGATCTGCGGCTCGGACTAGGGTCGCCGCGTGTCCCTTGCCCAGGCGTGGCGTCGCATCGTGCCCGCGCGCACGATCCCGCTCACGCGATGGCGCAACGAGGGCTCGCGCTGGCGCACCCGGCCCACGACGTTCATTGTCTTGATCCTGGGCCTGTGGATCTTCGGCACGGGCGAGGCGATGTTCGTCGACTCGGGCCTCGGCAATGCCCCGTGGACTGTCTTCGCCCAGGGCGTGAGCATCAAGACCGGTATCCCCCTCGGCCTGGCGACATTCTTCATCAGCGTGACG
>JBPCSL010000203.1:0-7771 GCA_051007175.1 Candidatus Nanopelagicales bacterium | reverse complement strand
GGATTGGCCACGGCCTGGGCCACACCGGTGAACGCGACCGTCGCGTAGGCCACGCGCCCATCGGGGCTGATCGTCGACGTCGCCTCCATGGCCGCGGCATTGGCCTTCAGCAGGGAGTCGAGCTGCTTTTCCACGTCGGGCGGGGTGCCCTCCGGATAGGTGACCTCGGTGGTGCCGTTCGCGAAGGCGTCGTCCACCTGCTTCTGGAAGTCCTCCGGAGTGCCCGGCGGGAAGGGCACCTTCACCGGCTCCTTCTTCGGGCACTTCGGGCCGTACGTCGTCCCGTAGGGCGAGGTGATGCAGTCGACTCCCTCGACCGTGGTCAGCTGCGTCAGCAGGGAGTCGACCGAGGACTTCACCGCGGGGTCGTTGACGGTCCCCGACGCGGGCGACCACACCACCGTGGCGTTATTGGCGTTGGCGCTCTGGGGATTGACCTCCTGAAGGAAGTCCTGCGCGAGCGCCGACTGGGTATTGGGCAGCGAAAAGGAGTCATTGAACTGGCCCCGGAAGGAGACGGCCGCAACACCCACGGCCACGAGCAGCACGATCCAGATCACCAGGGTGGCCAGGGGGCGACGGATCGCCCATGCGGACAACCGGCCCATCACGACCTCCTCCGGGACCGCTGTGACCGCGGCTCGGGGCGAGGCTACCGGGCCGGACTAGTCTTCGGGGGTGATCGCCGTCACGCGCCTCGGCCCGGAAACGGTGGACTATGACGTCGCGTGGGATATCCAACGCCGCCTGCACGGCGAGGTCCTCTCCGGATCGGCTCCTGACACGCTCCTGCTCCTTGAGCACACGGCCGTCTACACCGCGGGTCGGCGTACCGATCCCCTCGATCGGCCCATGGATGGCACTCCGGTGGTCGATGTCGACCGCGGTGGGAATATCACCTGGCACGGGCCTGGACAGCTCGTCGGCTATCCGATCGTGCGCCTGCCGATGCCCCTCGACGTCGTCGCGCACGTGCGACGCCTGGAAGATGCGCTCATCCGCTCCTGCCGCGTTGTCGGCGTCGAGACCGTCCGGGTCGACGGGCGAAGCGGGGTGTGGGTTCCCGCCGACAGCCGCGGGCCCGATCGCAAGGTCGCGGCCATCGGGGTGCGGGTCGCTCGCGGTGTGACCATGCACGGTTTCGCCCTCAATTGCGATTGCGATCTCGCCGCCTTCGACCGCATCGTGCCGTGCGGCATCCGCGATGCCGGGGTCACCAGCCTGACCCGGGAGCTGGGGCGCGATGTCCGCGTGGCCGAGTTGCTGCCGATCGTGGAGGCCCACGCCGTCGAGTCCCTCTCCGGCGTAGGGTCGACGACATGACAGAGCGCAAGCTGCTCCGCCTCGAGGTGCGCAACTCCGCCACCCCCATCGAGCGCAAGCCCGAGTGGATCAAGACGCGGCTGCGCACCGGGCCCGAATACACGGCGGTGCGCTCGCTCGTCGAACGCGAGGGCCTGCATACGGTCTGCCAGGAGGCCGGCTGCCCCAACATCTACGAGTGCTGGGAGGACCGCGAGGCGACGTTCCTCATCGGCGGCGAGCAGTGCACGCGACGCTGCGACTTCTGTCAGATCGACACCGGCAAGCCGGCTCCCCTGGACGTCGACGAGCCGCGACGTGTGGCGGAGTCCGTGCGCACCATGAGCCTGCGCTACGCCACCGTCACCGGCGTTGCTCGCGATGATCTCGAGGACGAGGGCACCTGGCTGTACGCCGAGACCGTGCGCCTGATCCGCGAGCTGAATCCCGACTGCGGAGTCGAGGTCCTCATCCCCGACTTCAGCGGCAATCCCGCCCTGCTCGCCCAGGTCTTCGAGGCGGCTCCCAGCGTCCTCGCGCACAACCTCGAGACGGTCCCGCGCATCTTCAAGCGGATACGTCCCGCGTTCACCTACGAGCGCTCCCTCGATGTCATCACCCAGGCGCGCGATGCCGGGCTCGTCACCAAGAGCAATCTGATCCTGGGCCTCGGCGAGACGGATGAGGAGATCGATGCCGCCCTCGTCGATCTCCATGCCGCCGGCTGCGACCTCATCACCATCACCCAGTACCTGCGCCCCACGCCCCGCCACCATCCGGTGGAGCGCTGGGTGCCCCCGGATGACTTCGTGGCATGGGCCGGGCGGGCGCGCGAGATCGGCTTCGCCGGCGTCATGAGCGGCCCGCTCGTGCGTTCCAGCTACCGGGCCGGGCGCCTGTATGCGGAAGCCGTCGCAGCCCGGCGGCCCGGGACAGCCGCCCCTGTCGGGCTGGCCCGGCGGGCGGAGGCGCGGTGACCGCGCGCGTCGCCGCGGTGCACGTATGGCCGCCCGGGTCCGACACCCCGCAGCGCGTCGACGAGCTCGTGCTCGACTGGGGTGGTCCCGTCGGTGATCGCCACCACGGGCTCACCATGAGCTCCGACGTGCGCCAGAAGCCGGTGTATCCGCGCGGCACCGAGATCCGCAACCATCGGCAGGTCTCCATCGTCGACGTCGGCGAGCTCGCGGAGATCGCCGTGGCCCTCGGGCTTCCCGAGCTCGCCCCCGGCACCATCGCCGACAACATCTGTACCGAGGGCATCGACGACCTCACCTCACTCCCCCCGCTGAGCCGGCTCGTCTTCGAGGGCGGCGCCGTCATCCTCGTGGGCGGTGAGAACCTCCCCTGCACGATCGCCGGCGGCCTCGTGGGCGAGCGCTACGGCACCCGACCGGAGAGGTTCCCCAAGGCGGCGATGGGCCTGCGGGGCGTCACCGGCTGGGTCGAGCATCCCGGCGTCCTGCGCCCCGGGACGGCCGTGACGGTGGTCCCCCCGACAGGCATGTAGTCCCCGACTAGAGTCGAGGCCATGTCGACCCCGGAATCGAGCCCCAAGAAGGGCCGCCTCGGGCGATTCGCCCAGCGGTTCGAGGCCTTGCGCGAGAACTTCCGCATCACCCAGCAGGCCTACCGATGGATCGCGCTGGAGATGATCGGCATCTTCGTGGTCGTCACGGCGGTCGTGGCGATCCCCATCGGACTGTGGCTCAACTGGCTCACCGGATTCCTTGTCGCCATCCCCCTGGCGATCCTGGCCGCGCTCTTCTGGTTCAGCCGACGCGCCATGAAGGCGGCGTACACCCGCATCGAGGGCCAGCCGGGCGCAGCTCCCGCCGTGGTGCAGCAGATGCGTGGCAACTGGTCGGTCACGCCGGCCGTGGCCGTGACGCGCAACTCCGACATCGTGTCGCGCGTGGTGGGCCGATGCGGCGTGGTGCTCATCGCCGAGGGCCCCTCCAACCGCGTCCAGCACCTGCTCGCCAACGAGCGCAAGAAGACCGCACGGTGGCTGCCGGAGGTCCCGATCTACGAGATCCAGGTGGGCGTGGAGACCGGCCAGGTGCGGATCGCCAGCCTGCAGAAGGAGCTCACCCGACTGCCGAGCTCGCTGCGGCCCGCCGAGGTCAACGACATCCGGCGCCGCCTCGAGGCGCTCAGCGCGCGCGAGACACCCGTGCCGATCCCGAAGGGACCGCTCCCCAAGGGCGGCAAGATCCCCAAGTCGATGCGCGGCTAGCGCGCGATGCCGGGGATGGTCCGGCGCATGAGCACGATCGATCCCGCGACGATGTCCTGAAGACCTCGCCCCTCGGAGTTGTAGACCAGGGCGGGGATCACCAGGCAGATCATGAGTGTGCGGATGATGACGCGCCACAGCCCGAGCCGCTGGCCGTCGGGACTCACCACGGCGATGCCCACGAGGCGCTGGCCGAACGACGAGGCCGTCAGCCAGGTGAGGATCACCACCTCCACGAAGAAGATCGCCATCGTGGCGAGGGCGGACGCCCCGGAGCCGTAGGCGGCACCGGGCAGGAGCAGGCGGGCCAGCACGAGGGCCGCGAACCAGTCGATGACGATGCCGCCCGCCCGGCGCCACAGGCCCGAGGGAAGGGCCCCGGCGAGGGGGCTGTCGGGCGGAAGTGGCTCCTGGGGCACGCGATAACGCTAGGGGTTCCCCCGCGGCCCCGCGAGCGGGCCCAGACGTAACAGACGCGAAACACATGGGACATGGCCGGGCAACGGCCCACGCCTACGTTGGCAGCACAGCAGGGGCGGCCGGGAGTTCGCTGACCGTCCGAAGAGGCGAGATGAGCCGCGGAGAACCCGCGCAGGAGGTCCCATGTTCAGCAATGCCGACGAGGTGAAGAAGTTCATCAAGGACGAGGGCGTGGAGTTCGTCGACGTCCGCTTCATCGACCTTCCCGGAGTCATGCAGCACTTCAACGTGCCGGCGGAGACGTTCACGAGCGCCTTCGAGGACGGCCTCATGTTCGACGGCTCGTCGATCCGCGGATTCCAGGCGATCCACGAGTCCGACATGAAGCTCATGCCCGATCCCACGACGGCGTTCGTCGACCCCTTCCGCTCCGCGAAGACCCTCGTCATCAATCACTCGATCCTGGACCCCTTCACCGACGAGCCCTACAGCCGTGATCCGCGCAACGTCGCGGCGAAGGCCGAGGCCTACCTCACGTCGACGGGCATTGCCGACACGGTCTACTTCGGCCCCGAAGCCGAGTTCTACATCTTCGATGACGTCCGTTTCGAGACGCGCCAGAACGCCGGCTACTACTACCTCGACTCCATCGAGGGCGCCTGGAACACCGGGCGAGAGGAGGATGGCGGCAACCTGGGCTACAAGACCCGCTACAAGGGGGGCTACTTCCCCGTGCCTCCGGTCGATCACTACGCGGACCTGCGCGATGAGATGGTGCAGGCGCTCATGCAGGTCGGTCTGCAGGTCGAGCGGGCGCACCACGAGGTCGGCACCGGTGGCCAGGCGGAGATCAACTACCGCTTCAATACCCTCACCAGCGCCGCTGACGAGGTGATGCTGTTCAAGTACATCATCAAGAACGTCGCCTGGGTGAACGGCAAGTCAGTGACCTTCATGCCCAAGCCGCTCTTCGGGGACAATGGGTCGGGCATGCACTGCCACCAGTCACTGTGGAAGAACGGCGACCCGCTCTTCTACGACGAGCGCGGCTACGGCGGGCTGTCCGACATGGCCCGCTGGTACATCGGCGGGCTGCTGGCGCACGCGCCATCGCTGCTGGCGTGGACCAATCCGACCGTGAACTCCTACCACCGCCTGGTCCCCGGCTTCGAGGCCCCGGTCAACCTCGTCTACTCGGCGCGTAATCGCTCGGCCTGCATCCGCATCCCGGTCACGGGCACGAGCCCGAAGGCCAAGCGCATCGAGTTTCGCGTGCCGGATCCCTCGAGCAACCCCTACCTCGCGTTCGCCGCGATGCTGCTCGCGGGACTCGACGGCATCAAGAACAAGATCGAGCCGCCGGCGCCCGTCGACAAGGACCTCTACGAGCTGCCGCCCGATGAGCTCGCCGAGATCACCCAGGTGCCCGGATCGCTGCCCGAGGTCCTCGAGGCCCTCGAGGCGGACAACGACTACCTGCAGGCTGGCGGCGTCTTCCCCGCCGATCTCATCGAGACGTGGATCGACTACAAGCGCTCCGCGGAGATCGACCCGATCCGCCTGCGTCCGCACCCTCACGAGTTCGAGCTCTACTACGACATCTGATCTCCCCTCGCGTCGCATCGCCTCGCACGCAAGGGAGGGTAAGGGGTGGCCACCTCGGTGGTCACCCCTTCGCCCGTCTGGGATAGTGCCCCCGTGAGCCAAGCCGTCAGCGCACCGAAGAAGGCGGGGCAGTTTGCCCTGTGGACGCTCATCCTTGCGGCATGCGTGGCCAACCTCAATCTCACCGTCGCCAACGTCGCGCTTCCCGACATCGGACGCGCACTTGGTGCCACTCAGATCGAGCTCAACATGGTGGCGGTCGGCTTCACCCTGGGCCTGGCCAGCTCGGTGCTGTATCTCGGTGCCATCGGAGACCGCTACGGACGCAAGAAGCTGCTGCTGCTCGGGCTCGCGCTCTCGATCCCCGCCGCCGCCATGGCCGCCTGGGCCCCCGGTCCGCCGGCCCTCATCGCCGCGCGGTTCCTCGGCGGCGTCTGCGCCGGCATGGTGTACCCCACGACCCTGTCCATCATCACCGCCCTCTACGTCGGCAAGCAGCGCGTGATGGCGATCGCCCTGTGGTCGGGTATCGGGGCCTCCATCGCCGCCGTTGGTCCCGCCGTCGTGGGCTGGCTGCTCACCTTCGCCTGGTGGGGCGCGGGCTTCGCGATCTCGATTCCCCTGGCTGCCTTCGCGTTCCTGCTGTGCCTGCGGTTGCCCGCCAAGACCGGGGACCTCAGCCCCTCGGTCGACCACGTCGGCGGGATCCTCTCCGTGGTCATGATCGGCACCCTGATCACGGCCATCACCTTCGCTCCCACGCCGGGCGCGGGGACCATCGCCATCGGCCTCGGCGTGATCGCGGTGACCGCGATCATCGCCTTCTACCTCTGGGAGCGGCGCGCAGCGCACCCGCTCTTCGATCTCCGGATCGCCAGGCGGCGGACGTTCTGGGTCGCCGCGCTCGCCGGGATCATCGTCTTCGGCTCTCTCATGGGCGCGATGTTCATCGGCATGCAGTTCCTGCAGAACGTCATCGGCTACAACCCGCTGCAGGCCGGGGCCGGGATCATGCCCGCCGCCATCGCGATGATCCTGCTCTCCCCCGTCGCTGCGATCCTCATCCGGCGCATCGGGTCGCGGTGGACCCTGGCCATCGGCTTCGTCCTCGTCGGCCTCGGCTTCGCCGCGATGTTCATCTGGACCGAGAACAGTCCCTACTGGCTCGTCGGGACGACGTACGTCCTGCTCGGGGCAGGAGTGTCCGTCGCCGCCGCACCCGCCTCGCGATCGATCATGGCCTCGGTGCCACCCCAGGACCTCGGCATGGGATCCGCGACCAATGACCTCCAGCGGGACCTAGGCGGGGCCATCATGCAGTCCGTCATGGGGTCGCTCCTCGTCGTGCGCTACTCCAAGGACATCACCGAGGCCTTCAACGCGGCACCCGCCAACCAGCAGAGCAGCCTGTCCGACCAGGCCATCACGCTCATGACGCAGTCGTTCACCGGCGCGCAGGAGGTGGCCCAGACCGTGCCCGCCCAGTACTCCACCGCCCTGCTGCAGGCCGCCAAGCAGGCCTTCACCGAGGGTGCCAACGTCGCCTACGCCTCCGCGCTGTTGGCCGTCGTAGTGGGGCTCGTCATCATCGTCGCCCTTTACCCGCGCAAGGAGAACGAAACACAGATCCTCGCCGAGTACGCACAGGAGCAAGCGGCACCCGATGGGTCCTCCGCCCCCCGATAGGCTCGCGGCGTGGCTGACCGTCTCATCCTGCACATCGGGCCCCGCAAGACCGGGACGACGTTCCTGCAGCGAGTGCTGCAGCAACTGGCCCCGGGGCTGGAGGCCCAGGGCATCCTCTATCCGACCCGCTACCGCGGCGACGAGGACTACAACCACGTGGGCGCGGTCACCGACCTCACCCACAACGAGGAGTCCAAGGAGTCCAATCGCTGGACCGGCCGCGACGGCTCCGATTGGCAGGGGCTCGCCGACCAAGTCGGCGCCTGGGACGGCACGGTCATCATCTCCGCGGAGATGCTGGGCGGACTGCGGCCGCCCGCCGCGCAGCGCGTGGTCGACGGGCTCCCCCATCAGTCCGTCGACGTCGTCATCACGATGCGCGACCTGGGCCGGATCATCCCGTCGTCCTGGCAGCAGCACATCCGCAACACTCACACGCAGGACTACCGCAGCTACATCAAGCGGCGCGTCGAGGAGCGCGGTGACCGGCCGCCCACGCAGATGCAGGACACCTGGGAC
>JBPCSL010000202.1:0-17583 GCA_051007175.1 Candidatus Nanopelagicales bacterium | reverse complement strand
TCGATCTCGCCGGCCGCCGCAAACAGTCGCGCCAGCTCGCCCGGCCTGTCGGCGACGATGACGGGCACGACGTCGTACGCCGCAGCCGCATCGCCATGCTTGCCGGGCACGCGCTGCCGCCCGGACACTCCTCTCGAGAGCGCCTGCACGGTCACCTCTCCGGCTGTCCCCGACCGCAGGTCGGCGGCGACCGCCTCGAGGTCACGGGCGAGTTGCGCGAGCACCTCGGCCACGGAGGCGGAGTTGGCACTGAGGATCGACTGCCAGAGAGCCGGGTCCGACTGCGCGATGCGCGTCATGTCGCGCAGGGCCTGGCCGGACACCGCGACGGCGTCGTCCTCGACCTCGAGCAGCCGGGCCGCGAGCAGCGAGGACAGCACCTGCGGTGCGTGCGAGGTGACGGCTACGGCACGGTCGTGGTCGAGGGGGCTCATGACGACGGGGACGGCTCCGCAGGTGACGGCGAGATCGACGACCTCCTGCACCCGCACGGGATCCGCCTCCGCTTCGGCGCACACCACCCAGGGCCGGTCGTCGAAGAGGTCATGGCGGGCCGCCCCCGGACCGGAGGTCTCGCGGCCCGCGAGGGGATGTCCCCCGACGAGCCGAACCGCATCGGCGCCGGCGTCAAGGGCGTCGCGCATCGGCACGGACTTCACGGAGGTCACGTCGGTGACCGTGGCCGTGGGGAACCGGCATGCCTCGGCCATGACGGCCCCCGCTGCATCCGGGGGCACCGCTACCACGATGAGTCGCGGCTCGGGATCAGCCTCTGAGCGGGGCTCGCCCGCACCGCGGTCGACCGCCTCCGCAAGGACGTCCGGATCGGCGTCTTGCAACTGCACGGTGACGCCGGCACGACGAAGGGCCAGGCCGACCGACGTACCCAGCAGGCCGCTGCCCACCACGAGGACCGGGCCGGAGACCGGCACGCTCACTTCTGGAGATCCCTTCGCAGGACCTCGGCACCGCGCAAGTAGACGTGCTGCACCTCGGCACGCTCCTGGGGCAGGTCCGCATGCATGAGGACGCGTATCGCGAGCGGGACGGCACCGGTGACGTCGATCTCCTGGGCGCACAGCAGCGGCACGTCGTGGAAGCCCAGCGCGCGAGCCGCTGCCGCGGGGAAGCCGGAGTGGATATCGGGCGTGGCGGTGAAGATGATGCTCACGATGCGGGCCTCGTCCACATCATTGCGGCCCATCATCTCCCCGACGAGCTCGGCGACGGCCTCCTGCATCTGCTCGGCATCATCGGCCGTGAGCAGCGTGGCACCTCGGACCCCTCGCAACCCCATGACGGAACCCTAGAGGGCTACAGCCCCGCCGCCGTGTAGAGGGCGCGCAGCTCGGGGCCCGTGATGGCCCGCAGGCGCCCCGGCTTCTGCTGGCCGAGGCGGATCGGCCCCACCTGCGTGCGGACGAGGGACTCCACGGGGTGGCCCACCTCCTCGAGGAGTCGCCGGACCACGTGCTTGCGCCCTTCATGCAGGGACAGCTCGACCAGGGCGCGACCCGGCAGCGCCTCGAGCACCGTAAAGGAGTCCACGCGCACAAGACCGTCCTCGAGCTCGACGCCCTCGCGCAGCCGACGTCCGACGTCGCGTGCGACCGGCCCCGGGACCGTCGCGACATAGGTCTTGAGTACGCCGTGGCTCGGATGGGAGAGCCGCTGGGCCAGGTCGCCATCGTTGGTGAGCAGGAGGAGGCCTTCCGTGTCGGCGTCAAGACGCCCGACGTGGAAGAGCCGCTCGCTGCGCCCCTCCACGAGATCGCCGACGCAGGGTCGCCCGCGCTCATCGGACATGGTCGACAGGACGCCGCGGGGCTTATTGAGTGCCATCACCAGCGTGTCGGGGGCTGTCGGCACCCGCTCGCCGTCGACGCGGATCACCGCACGCAGTGGGTCCACCCGCATGCCCTGCTCGCGCACGACGCGACCGTCGACCTCGACGCGGCCCTGCTCGATGAGCTGCTCGCAGGCGCGACGGCTGCCCAGTCCCGCCTGGGCAAGCACCTTCTGCAGGCGCACACCCTCCTCGGTGGGCATCTACTCCCCCGCGGCGACGGAGTCGATCACTTCGTCGAGCTCGGCCAGGTCGGGCACGTGCTCGGAAAGATCGGGAAGGTCGTCCAGCGACGCGATGCCCAGGCGCTCCAGGAAGTACGCCGTCGTGCGGTAGAGGATGGCCTGCGATGAGTGGTCGATGCCGGCCTCCTCGATGAGGCCCCGGCTCTGCAGGGTGCGCAGCACGCCGTCGACATTCACGCCGCGCACGGCGCTGATGCGGGCTCGCGACACGGGCTGCCGGTAGGCGACCACTGCGAGGGTCTCCAGCGCCGCCTGCGTCAGCCGGGCCTGCTGGCCGTCGAGCACCCACCGCTCCACGACGCCAGAGCAGGTGTCCCGCGTGTAGTAGCGCCAGCCGCCCGCCACCTCGCGCAGGGCGAAGCCACGCTCCTCGCGCTCGTACTGCGCAGTGAGCTGCGCGAGGGCGTGGGCGACCTCCTCGACGGGGCGGCGCGTCGCCTGCGCGAGCACCACCGTCGACATCGGCTCCACCGCCACGATGAGGAGGGCTTCGAGCGCAGCCTCCAGGCTCGGGGCGCCCATCTCGTCGTCGACCTCCTCGGCCTCCGTCACGTTCTCGCCCTGGACCTCCAGGTCCGCCTCACTCATGGGGTGCCTCCTCGGCGGCCATATCGTCGTACTCGTCCTCGATCGCGAACTCCCCCTCGTCCGACCCCGTCCAGCGCACCGTGAGGTCGCCCAGCGGGCTCACCTGCTCGAAGGCGACCGCGCCGTCGCGGTAGAGCTCCAGGAGAGCCAGGAAGCGGCCGATCACGAGCATCGTGGTGTCGCAGTCCGAGATCAACGCGCGGAAGGTGGCGGTGCGCAGCCGCCGCAGCCGGCCGACGAGCACCGCCGCCTGCTCGCGCACGCTCACCAGCGGCACATGCAGGTGCGTGATGCCCACCTCGGGCTCGGGCTTGGGCATGAGCGCCTTGGCCGCCAGCGCCGCGAACGCGTCCGGGCCGAGCCCGAAGACCACTTCGGGAAGCAGCTGCGCGAAGTGCGGCTCAAGTCCCACCGTGCGCGGAATCTGCTTGGCCGCGCTCTGCATCCGCTCGTGCAGGAGAGCAGCCACCTGCTTGTACGCGCGGTACTGCAGCAGACGCGCGAAGAGGAGGTCGCGCGCTTCCAGCAGCGCGAGGTCCTCCTCGTCCTCGACCTCGCCGCTGGGGAGCAGGCGCGCGGCCTTGAGATCGAGCAGCGTGGCCGCGACGACGAGGAACTCCGTGGCCTCGTCGAGGTCCCACTCAGGACCCTGCTCGCGGATGTGGGCGATGAACTCGTCGGTGACCTCGTGGAGGGCGAGCTCGGTGACCTCGAGCTTGTGCTTCGAGATGAGCTGCAGGAGCAGGTCGAACGGGCCCTCGAAGCCGCCGACACTCACCGAGAAGCCGCGCTCGGACGTCTCGCTCTCGGGCAGGGTGTCCAGGTCAGTCACCTGGCGAGCAGCTCTCGGGCCAACTGCCGATAGGACTCCGCCGCGGGGCTCGAGGGCGCGAAGACAGTGATCGGCTCCCCCGCCACCGTGGCATCGGGGAACTTGATGGTCCGAGTGATGACGGTGTCGAAGACCTGGTCGCCGAAGGCGTCCACGACTCGCGCCAGGACCTCGCGGGTGTGCAGGGTGCGGGCGTCGTACATGGTCGCGATGACCCCGGTCACCTGCAGTCGGGGATTCAGTCGGCCCTGGACCTTCGTCACCGTGTCGGTGAGCAGCTTCACGCCACGCAGCGCGAAGTACTCGCACTCCAACGGGATCAGCACGCCGTTGGCCGCGGTGAGCGCGTTGATGGTGAGCAGCCCGAGGGACGGCTGGCAGTCGATGATGATGTAGTCGTACTGGTCGAGGACCGGCGCGAGTGCCCGGGTGAGGGCGTGCTCGCGCGCCACCTCGTTGACGAGTGCGACCTCGGCTGCGGAGAGATCGATATTGCTCGGCACGAGATCCAGCCCCGGCACCTTGGTCGGGACGACGACGTCCGCGACGGTGCAGCCCTCGTCCATGAGCAGGTTGTAGACGGTGCGCTCGAGCTGGTGTGCCGGCACTCCGAGGGCCACCGACAGCGCGCCCTGCGGGTCGAAGTCGATGAGGAGCACCCGGCGGCCGTACTCGGCCAGGGCCGCGCCGAGGTTGACCGTCGAGGTCGTCTTGCCGACGCCGCCCTTCTGGTTGACCATCGCGTAGACGTGGGCGGGGCCGTGCTCCTCGAGGGGGGCCGGGACTGGGAAGTCGGGCATGGGCCGCCCCGTGGGGCCGATGCCCCGGGAGTCGACAAGGCTGTCCTGCCCCATGGCACCCCCTTCCCTCGAGCGTCCCGCCGGCCCGTCCTGGACCCGCTGCATCCTCTCAGACGCCGGTGGTCGCGGGTGCGCGGATGCCGCCCCTGTCGGGGCCGCTCGACTACCGGGCTCTCGGGTGGCTGGCCGAGTAGACCTCGCGCAGGGTATCCACGGTCACCCGCGTGTAGATCTGGGTCGTGGTGACCGAGGCGTGCCCGAGCAGCTCCTGGACGACCCGGACGTCGGCCCCGCCCTCCAGGAGGTGGGTCGCGAAGCTGTGCCGGAGGGCATGGGGCGAGATGTGGGCGACCTGGGCGCGCTCCGCCGCGGCGGACAGGGCCGCCCAGGCGCTCTGCCGGCTGAGGCGGGCTCCGCGTGCATTGAGGAAGAGCGCCGGCGTGCCCCGCGAGACCAGGCCGGGCCGGCCACGGACCAGGTAGGCCTCGATCGCCGCCGCGGCGTGCGATCCCAGGGGCAGTCGGCGCTCGCGACCGCCCTTGCCCCGCAGGAGCACGGTCCGCTCGGGGAGATCGACATCGTCGATGTCGAGGCCGCATGCCTCCGAGATGCGCGCCCCCGTCCCGTAGAGGACCTCGAGCAGAGCGGCGTCGCGCGGGCCGAGCGGGGGATCCTGCGCGCCCGCGGCGTCGATGATCCGCATCACCGACTCGTAGGGCACGGCCTTGGGCAAGCGCTGGGAGATTGCCGGGGGGCGCCACGTGCGCGAGGGGTCGGCGACGGCGACTCCCTCGAGCGCGCAGAATCGGTGGAAGCCTCGCACCGACACCACGCAGCGTGCCGTCGAGGATGCCGAGAGTGCCGGGTGGTCGGCATCTCCCGCTGCGAGGGCCGCGGAGAAGTCCTCGAGGTCGGGGGCCGTCACCTCGTCGACGGTGGCGATGCCCCGCGCGGCGCACCAGTCCGCGTAACGGCCGAGGTCGCGACGGTACGCCGCCAGGGTGTTGCGGGACAGCCCGCGCTCCACAGCGCAGTGGTCGAGGTACCCCTCGACCGCGCGCGGGATCGGCGTACCGCTCAGGCCATCACGTCCGCGACGTCGACGTGCTCCAACCCGAAGGCCTCGGCCACCGCCCCGTAGGCGATGGCGCCCTCGTGGACGTTGAGACCGAGCCTTAGCGAGGGGTCGCGCGCGAGAGCGCCGCGCCAGCCGTGGTCGGCGAGCTGGACGGCGTACGGGAGGGTGACGTTGGTGAGGGCGTACGTCGACGTGTGCGGGACCGCGCCCGGCATATTCGCGACGCAGTAGAAGACCGAGCCGTGCACGGGGTACGTCGGGTCCGCGTGCGTCGTGGGCCGCGAATCCTCGAAGCAGCCGCCCTGGTCGATAGCAATGTCGACCAGGACGCTCCCCTTCTTCATGCGCGACACCAGGTCGTTGCTCACCAGCGTCGGCGCCTTGGCGCCCTTGACCAGGACCGCACCGATCACGAGATCGGCGTCGAGCACGGCGCGCTCGATCTCGTAGGCGTTGGAGGCGATCGTCTGCATGTGGCCCTGGTAGATGGCGTCAACCTGACGCAGCCGCGCGACATTGGTGTCCAGCAGTAGCACTTCGGCCTGCATGCCGAGGGCGATGGCCGCAGCGTTCATTCCGGAGACTCCGGCACCGATGACGACGACCTTCGCGGCATAGACGCCCGAGACCCCACCCATGAGCACGCCGCGGCCGCCGTAGGCGCGCTGGAGGGCGTGCGCGCCGACCTGGGGGGCCATCCGGCCGGCGACCTCGGACATCGGGGCGAGGAGCGGGAGGGAGCCGTCGGCCAACTCGACCGTCTCATAGGCGATGGCGGTGGTCCCCGACGACAGCAGCGCGTCGGTGCACTCGCGCGAGGCCGCCAAGTGCAGATAGGTGAAGAGGATCTGCCCCTTGCGCATGCGCCCGTACTCCTCGGCGATGGGCTCCTTGACCTTGAGGATGAGGTCGGCCTCGCCCCAGACTTCATCGGCACTCGGCAGCATGCGCGCGCCTGCCGCGACGTACTCCTCGTCGCTGATGGAGGAACCAGTGCCTGCCCCCGCCTGGATGACCACATCGTGACCGTGCCGCTTCATCTCGAAGACCCCGGCCGGGGTGATGGCCACGCGGTACTCGTGGTTTTTGACCTCTGTCGGGATGCCGACCTTCATGACTGCGCCTCCAGGCTCACGCGATCCGTTGCCGCGAACATTCTGACTCTAGGCCCCGGGAAGGCCCCACATGCCGCCGTCCGCCGGTCGCAGGGTCGCCCAGCCCTGGTCGCGAGCAGCCTTGGCCGCGAGGACCCCGGCCACGGTCGTCGGGTTGTGGAGCTCGCCCGCCAGGACGAGATCGACGGCCTGGTCGAGGGGCACCCAGACGCGGGGCAGGTACGCCTCCTCCGCCTCGCCGGTGACAGGCCGGCCTCCGTCGACCTCCTTCAGCGCGCGAGCCAGGTAGCAGCGGAAGGCCTCGGTCGAGCCGCCGGGCGAGTTGTAGAAGTCGACGAGGACATGCCACTCCGCGGCTTCATAGCCGGTCTCCTCGAGCAGTTCCCGCCTCGCGGTCGACCACGGGTGCTCTCCGTCGACATCGCGCAGGCCCGCCGGCAGTTCGAGCAGGTAGCCGCCGACCGGCTGGCGGTACTGGCGGATGAGCAGCACGCGATCCTCGTCATCCAGCGCCAGGATGCCCACGGCACCCGGATGATCCACGATGTCGCGCTCGACCACGGATCCATCCGGTAGTTGCACGGTGTCGGTGACGACCGACCAGACGTGACCCTCATAGCGCGACTCGCGCGCGAGGAGGTGTGCCGCATCAGCGGCATCACGGAGCTCGCCCCGCCAGATCTCGTCTGTCACGTGGTGACAGCGCGGGAGTGCGTCGAGGCCTTGCGCTTGAGCGCCGCCTTGACGAGTCCGGCGAAGAGCGGATGCGCGCGCGTGGGCCGCGAGCGGAACTCCGGATGGGCCTGCGTGGCGACGTAGTAGGGATGGACGTCGGCGGGAAGCTCCACGAACTCCACGAGTCGTCCGTCCGGCGAGGTACCCGAGATCACCAGCCCGGCCTCCTCGAGGGCGGGACGGTAGGCGTTGTTCACCTCGTAGCGGTGACGGTGGCGCTCGTCGACATAGGGGACACCGTAGGTCTCTGCGACGACCGAACCGTCCGCGAGCTTCGCGGGGTAGAGGCCCAGGCGCATGGTGCCCCCCATGTCCCGGTCGCCCGCAACCACGTCGCGCTGGTCGGCCATGGTGCTCACCACCGGGTGCGGGGTCGACTCGTCGAACTCGAGGGAATTGGCTCCCTCGAGGCCGGCCATCGTGCGGGCGTACTCGATCACCATGCACTGCAGCCCCAGGCACAGGCCCAGGGTGGGGATGCGGTTCTCGCGCGCGAAGCGCAGGGCGCCCAGCTTGCCTTCAATGCCGCGGACCCCGAAGCCACCCGGGACGCAGATGGCATCGACATCGCCCAGGTTCTGCGACGCGCCCTCCTCGGTCGCACAGTCATCGCTGGTCACCCAGCGGATGCGCACCCGGCAGTCCTGGTCGAATCCACCGGCGCGCAAGGCCTCCGTCACGGACAGATAGGCGTCGGGGAGGTCGATGTACTTGCCGACAAGGGCGACCTCGATCTCCTGCGCGGGGTGGTGCACCCGGCGCAAGAGATCTCCCCAGCTCGTCCAGTCGACATCGCGGAAGGGAAGACCGAGTCGCCGCACGACGTACGCGTCAAGTCCCTCGGAGTGCAGCACCTTCGGGATGTCGTAGATGCTCGGCGCGTCGACAGCGGCCACCACGGCTTCCTCGTCGACGTCGCACATGAGCGAGATCTTGCGCTTGATGCCCGCCGGCACCGGACGATCGGCACGCAGGACGATGGCGTCGGGCTGGATGCCGATGTTGCGCAACTGTGCCACGGAGTGCTGCGTGGGCTTCGTCTTCAGCTCGCCCGAGGGGCCGATGTAGGGCAAGAGGGAGACGTGGAGGAAGAACACGTTGTCACGGCCCACTTCATGGCGGATCTGCCGGACCGCCTCCAGGAAGGGCAGGGACTCGATGTCGCCGACCGTGCCGCCCACCTCCGTGATGACGACGTCGATGTCAGGACCGGCCATGCGACGAATACGGGACTTGATCTCGTTGGTGATGTGCGGGATGACCTGGACCGTGTCTCCGAGGTACTCGCCGCGGCGCTCCTTCGCGATGACGGTGGAGTAGATCTGCCCGGTGGTGACGTTGGCCGATCCGTGAAGGTCGGTGTCGAGAAAGCGCTCGTAGTGGCCGACGTCGAGATCGGTCTCCGCGCCGTCGTCGGTGACGAAGACCTCTCCGTGCTGGAAGGGGTTCATCGTGCCGGGATCGACGTTGAGATACGGGTCCAGCTTCTGCATGGTGACGCGTAGACCGCGCGCCTTGAGGAGGTTGCCCAGGCTGGACGCCGTGAGCCCCTTGCCGAGGGAGGAGGCGACTCCTCCAGTCACGAACAGGTGACGAGTCGTTGGCCGCTGCTCCACGGGCCACCAGGCTATCAGCGCCCGGGGGCCTCCCGGCCGCCGCGACCCGCGGCCGATTCTGCCGCCGCCAGGGCCAGCAGCTCCTCCGCGTGCGCCACCGCCATGGCCGAGCCCTCGAGGCCCGCCAGCATCCGGGCCAGCTCGCGAGCGCGGTCGTCGCCCTGCACCTCCTCCACGCTCGAGGACGTCACCGCCTGCCCCGGCCGCACCACGAGGTGCCGGGTCGCGAAGGCCGCCACCTGAGGCAGGTGGGTGACCACGAGCACCTGCGCCGAACGGGCGAGCATGGCGAGCCTGCGACCCACCTCGACGGCCGCCTTGCCGCCGACCCCGGCATCGACCTCGTCGAAGACGAAGGTGGGCACCGGATCGATCCCGGCAAACACGACCTCAAGAGCAAGCATGATGCGGGATCGCTCTCCCCCGGACGCGCCCTTGCCGAGGGGGCGCGCCGGCGATCCCGGCCGCGGTACGAGCAGGAACTCCACCTCGTCGACGCCGTGTCGATCCGCGATCACCGCCTGTCCGGCCACTTCGAGTCTCTCGCCGCTCCCGCGATCACCACGCAGGCGCACCGCCACCTCGAGCGAGGCATTCGGCATGGCCAGCGCGTGCAGCTCCGCGGTGACCGCCGCGGCGAGGAGATCACCGGCCTCCCGGCGCAGGGCTGATAGCTCCCCGGCCAATTCGGACGCCCGATCCCGCAGGGTGTCCTGCCGCGCGCGCAGCTCGACGACCAGCGTCTCGTCGTCACCGAGCTCGGCGAGCCGTGTCTCGGCCTGGGCGCGCCACTCCACCAGGCCCGACAGGGACGGCTGCGGATGCCCGCCGAGCGACGCCGGCCCCTCGGGCACGAACCGCTCCAGGCGGCGGCGCAAGGACCCCAGGGAGGCACGGCGTTCCTCGAGACGCGCCAGTCGCGCCGGATCCGCCTCGAGGGCGTCGAGGTAGCGGGTGAGGTCCGCCGCGATGTCGCCGATCTCCGCGCGGACGGCCTCCAGTCGTGCGCGCGACTCATCGAGCGAGGCATCGCGCGTCGCGGCACGCGCGAGCTCGCCCAGGGCTCGGTCGAGGAGATCTGACGCGGCCGAGTCCGCGGACTCGGCGAGCACGTCGCGCGCCACCGTCACCGACTGAGCGAGCTCATCCGCGTGCGAGAGGCGCTGCGTCTCTACCTTGAGGGCTTCTTCCTCCCCCGGCTGCGGATCGACCGACACGATCATGGCGAGCATCTCCGCCAGGTCTTCGGCCTCACGAGCCCGCTCGCGCGCGTGCTCCACCACGTCGGCGAGCTGCGCGCTGACCGAGACGAGCTCGGCATACGTCGTGCGGAAGTCCTGGAGCACGGACTCCAGGCCGCGCCCGCCGAAGCGATCGAGTGCCGCGCGCTGCTGGGCCGGCTGGAGGAGCCGGTGCTGGTCGTCCTGGCCGTGAACGGCCACGAGCAGTCTCCCCAGGGCGGCGAGGGAGGCGGCCGGGACACTCCGGCCACCCAGGTGGGCTCGGCTGCGCCCCTCCGCGGAGACCGTGCGGGCCGCCAGGAGGCTGCCGTCCTCGTCCCAGGCTCCCCCTGCCTCGTCCAGGAGACTCGCCAGGGCATCGGTGCCCCCGGAAGGGTCGAACCTGCCCTCCACGCTGGCCGAGCCGTGGCCCGGCCGCACGGCGCCGGCATCGGCCTTCCCGCCGAGGAGCAGGGCGAGGCCGCTGAGCACCATCGTCTTGCCGGCCCCTGTCTCGCCCGTGATGACAGTGAGGCCCGGGCCGAGGCTGACCTCTGCGTCATCGATGACGCCCAGTCCGCGGATGGCCAGGCTGACGATCACCGCCGCCCCCGCCACCCGTCGACGGGCAGGGAGAACTTGGCAACGAGCCTGTCGGTGAACGGACTGTGCCCGAGTCGGGCGAAGCGCACGGGCTGCGCATGACGACGCACCTCGATGCGCGTGGCAGGACGCACGTCAAGGGAACGGCGGCCATCGGCCCATAGAACCGCCGAGGCGCTCGGGTCTGGCAGCTCCAGGGCGACGACGCTCTCGGGCGAGACCACGAGCGGGCGCGCGAAGAGCGCATGCGCGCTGATGGGGACCACGAGCAGTGCCTCGACCTCGGGCCACACGACAGGGCCGCCGGCCGAGAATGCGTACGCCGTGGAACCGGTCGGGGTCGCCACCACGACTCCATCGCAGCCCCAGCGTGAGAGGGGGCGCCCATCGACCTCGACGAGGACGTCGATCATGCGCTCCCGGGCCTCCTTCTCGAGGCTGATCTCGTTGAGCGCCCACGTCCGGGCGATCAAGGACCCTTCCGAGAGCACGGCGATGTCGAGGGCCGTGCGCTCCTCCACCTGCCACGTCTGGCCCACGATCGCGTCAACGACATCGGCGAGCCCCTCGCGCTCGGCCTCGGCCAGGAATCCGACATGGCCCAGGTTCACTCCGAGGAGGGGAACGTCCGCGGCCCGTGACCGCTCGGCGCCGCGCAGGATCGTGCCGTCGCCGCCAAGGACGACCACGAGCTCCGCGCCGTCACCCGCATGCTCGTCCGCCGGGACCGCAACCCAGCCGGACATGCCCTCCTCAGCGGCAAGGTCGGCCCACTCATCCTCGCTGACGCGCACCTCGATGCCGGCCTGCGCGAGCGCGCCACCCACCTCGCGCGCGAGCCCGCGCGCCTCCGGTCGACTGGCATGGGTGACGAGCAGGACAGCTCGATGCTGTGTCGTCACGGTCCTGCCTCCACCACGTCGGCAATGCGGTCCTCGTCAGGAGCGGGTGCTCCTCGGCGCAGCCACAGGAAGAACTCCACGTTGCCGCTGGGCCCTGGCAGCGGGCTCGCCGCCACGTCCACGGTGCCCCATCCCATGCCGTACGCCGTGGTCGCGATCCTACGGACCGCCGAGGCTCGCTGCCCGATGTCATGCACAACCCCGCCGGATCCCACCGCCTCACGTCCGACCTCGAACTGCGGCTTGACCATGGGGACGACATCGGCCCCGTCGGCCGCGCACGCGAAGAGCGCGGGGAGGACGAGTTCCAGGGAGATGAACGACAGGTCGGCGACGATCACCTCAGGGCGATAGGGCAGGTCGGAAGGCTGGAGCAGTCGCACATTGGTCCTGTCCATGACCTGCACCCGCGCGTCATTGCGCAGGCGCCAGGACAGCAGGCCGTAGCCGACGTCCACGCACACCACCTCCGATGCACCGGCCCGCAGGAGGACGTCGGTGAACCCTCCTGTCGACGCGCCGGCATCGAGACTCCTGCGGCCCGCGATTGGCGGCCCGCCCATCCGCTCGAGGGCGCCGGCCAGCTTCCAGCCACCGCGCGAGGCGTAGTCGGGATCGGAGTCGTCCTCGACGACCACGACCGGGGCCGCGTCGTCCACCATCGTGGCGGCCTTGCGCGCCGGGGATCCCTGCACGAGCACCCGGCCCGCCTCGATGAGGTCGCGGGCCTGCTCGCGGGAGCGCGCGAGCCCGCGACGCACGAGCTCCGCGTCGAGGCGGCGCCTCGTCAGAGGTCTCCCCCGGTGGCGGAATCCTCCGCGACGACAGGGTCGTCGCCTGCCGTGTCGCCGAGAGCGCCCGTCAGCCGGGCGTGAATGTCCGCGAAGACCTCCACGTGCTCGGCGACCGGGGCGTTGTCGAGCTCGGCCAGTCGCTCGAGGGCGGCATCGACTCGCGCGTCGCCGGTGGGCTCCACGGGCACCGAGATCGGAAGGCCCTGCTGCACGCCCGCGGGCTGCCAGTCGCTCATGAGTCGCTCTCCCGCATCCCTAGTGCTTCGCCTTGGACTTGCCCTTGTGACCGTCGCCCTTGCCGTCGCCCTTCGGCTTCTTGCTCCCCTTGGTCTCGGCGTCAGCGCGCAGTCCCGCTACCTCGACCTCGAGGCGCTCCACCTGACGCCTCAGCGAGGCAATCTCGTCGGCGCGCACGAACCCCACGCGGCGGGCGACACGATCCACCTCGTCACGCACGAGGGCGGCGAACTGGTCGGGGTCGATGCCCAGGCCCGCGACCTCCTGCACGCGATCCACCGCCGTGGCCCCCGTCGCAGCACCCTGGGTCACGATCGACTGGGCGAACTCGGCAGCCTTGCCGGCCGACACCTCCATGAGCCCGGACGCCAGGGCCAGGTAGGGCTTAAGCGCGTCGAGCAGGGCGCGATCGTCGGATTCCTCGGCCATGCCCCCACGCTACCCCCCGGTGGATGAGGGCCGCGCAGCCTCCAGCCGGCGTACCGCCTCGGCCAGGTCTACCGGGCCCTTGGACGACCACATCGCCGCACATGCACAGCGCAGGGCATCCAGCCACCCGGCAATGGAGACCTCGAGGGAGTCGCCCACCAGTCGCGCGGAGGATTCACCGCACTGCCATGTCGACTCCGACGTGGGGCGCGGCGCCGGATGTGTCACGAGAAGAGCCCCCAGGTCCATCCCGAGGTAGTCGGGTCGCTGATCACTTGGTGCCAGCAGCAGCGTGCCCACGTCGGTGACCCCCGTCATCACTAGGAGGCTGGCGATGCCGAGTCGACGTGCGCCCTCGATATCGGTGTCGAGCCGATCGCCGACGACGATCGGGCGCTGCGCACCCGATCGGAGCACGGATTCCTCCGTGAGGGCGGGGAAGGGCTTGCCGGCGATCGCATCAGGCTGCCGTCCCGACGCCTCGGCCACCGCCGCCACCATCATGCCGTTGCCCGGCGCGAGGCCTCCCGGGATCGGGAACGTGCGATCAGGATTGGTCGCCACCCAGTAGGCACCCTCGCGCACGGCAAGGCTCGCCTGCGCGAGGTCCGACCACCCCACATCGCGACCGAAGCCCTGCATCACCCCGGCCACAGGCAGGGGCGCCTCCGAGGACACGGGCACCAGTCCTGCGGACGCGAGCGACTCCGCCACGCCGGGCCCTCCCACGGCCAGCACGCGGGATCCCGCCGGCACGGCAGCCGCCATGAGCCGGGCGGCCGCCTGAGACGACGTGACGACCTCGTCGTCGCGCGCCGGAATTCCTAGGTCCCGTAGATGCCCTGCCACGACGGCGGGCGTACGCGAGGCGTTGTTGGTGACGTACGCGAATCTCGTCTGCGCCGCGGCGATGGCCTCGGGCGCGCCCGGGACCGCATGCTCACCGACGTAGACGACGCCATCGAGGTCGAGCAGGGCCACGTCGTACGCCGAATCGAGCGGCTCAGCGCACTCCTGCAGGCCCGAGCTCACGCCCGCTCGTCCGGGTACTCCGCGCTCCACGTGTCGACTCCGAGCACGGGCGGGGAATCGAGGGGGCCGGTGAGGGGCAGCCCCGCCTTGCCGCGCGCCACGAGTGTCGCCTGCACCTGCGACAGTGCGCGCGCATACTCGGCGCGCTCCGGCCTCATGACGCTCGCCATGGCGAGGTGATCCCGCGCGAGGAGGAATTCCTGGCACCGCCACAGGCTCATGCCGAGCCCGAAATGCGCATAGTCGTCATCCGGGCTGAGGTCCACGCACTCCTGGAACGCCACGAGCGCATCCGCGTAGCGGCCGGAGTCGAAGAGGGCCCGCGCACGGGCCTCCAACGCCGCCCGGGAACCCGGGTCCTCGGCCAGCACGCGCTCGAGCAGGACGAGGCTGGCGCCGGCGTCACCCCGCTCCAGGAGCTCCAGTGCGCGCCGATACCAGTCGTAGGCGGTGCCCTCCGGAGCGCCCTGGATCGTCACGGGCCTATCGTCGCACGGGCACGCGACCCGAGGCCCTCCGCTAAGGGCGGATGCGCCGGACCTCGCGCACCTCCACCTCCGTGCGGGACGTGGCCGCACCAGATGCCTGCCAGAAGCGGCGGCGGAGCGGGCCCGACACGCGCACGGTCGTGCCCTCCTCCAGGGCGCCCAGGCGACGACGGACCTCCCGGCGCCACGCGACGCAGTCGAGGGCATCGACCAGGACACGGCCACCGGGGCCACGATCCCGGACAGCTCGGTCCACGACGACCCGGAAGGTCGCGATCGAGTCACCGCTCGGCAGCTCGCGCTCGGAGAATCCGCTGATCCTCCCCACGAGAACGACCTCATTCACCCGGTCTGTTGGCGTCGGCGCCATGACTGCTCCTTTCGTCGCATCGACTGCTCCTTTCGTCGCATCGACCCGTGGTCGAGTCGCTCGCCCCTCGGCCCCGCGACCGCGCCTACGATGGCCAGGGCACAGCGCTCCGAACACGCCTTCCGTCGCTCTGTGGACAATCCCGAAAGGGGGTCGCCGTGGACGGGATCACCGATCTCGGCAACGACGTCTTCGAGATCGACACCCTCATGGGCGGCTACGCGGGGATCACCGCCGGCTACCTCATTCGGTCGGATCGTCCCTGCCTCGTCGAGACCGGTACCTCACTCTCGGCTCCGACCGTCGTGGATGCCCTCGCGCGACTGGGCGTAGGCCCCGCCGACCTGGGCACCGTGGTCGTCACGCACGTCCACCTCGATCACGCCGGTGGCGCGGGCGATATCTCGAAGGCCTTTCCGCACGCGCAGGTCGTCGCTCATGAGCGAGGCGCCCGCCACTTGGTCGATCCGGAGAAACTCGTGCGCAGCGCGCGCCGCGTCTTCGGGGCCACGATGGATGAGCTCTTCGGCGAGTTGAAGCCCACGGAGGCCGAGCGCGTCACGGCCCTCGCCGACGTCGGGGCCGTCGACCTCGGCGGCGGCCGCACCCTCGAGGCCTTCTATGCACCGGGGCATGCCTCTCACCACATTGGCCTGCTCGACTCCGCCACCGGCGACCTCTACACCGGAGACGCTGCCGGGGTCTACGTGCCCGAGGCCGACGAGGTGCGCCCGGCGACACCGCCCCCCGACTTCGACCTCAATCTCGCCCTGGCCTCGATGCAGCGCATGCGCGATATCGCACCTACCCGGCTGCTCTTCAGCCACTACGGGCCGGTCACCGCGGTCGAGGAGATCCTCTCGCGATCCGAGGAAGTCCTCATCGGGTGGGTGGAGCTCGTGCGTCAGGCTCGCACCCTGCAGATGGATCTCGACCATGCCGTCGCGATGGTGGCCGAGCGCACGGCTACGGCATTTCCCTCCGGTGACCTGAATGCCGCCGAGAAGTGGGAGGTGCTCTCGTCCACTGCCGCC
This sequence comes from Candidatus Nanopelagicales bacterium, assembly GCA_051007175.1. Lineage (GTDB taxonomy): Bacteria > Actinomycetota > Actinomycetes > S36-B12 > S36-B12 > Mxb001. The sequence goes on along the minus strand of JBPCSL010000202.1, from coordinate 1,619 downwards.
AACGTGGCCGGGATCAGCCGCTGGCTCGACAGCTCCGAGGGCCCCGGCTCCACCTCCGGTGATGCGGCCTCCGTCAGTCGCTAGCCACCTCGTCCGAATCCGACTCGATCCAGTCGTCGTCGAACACCACACCGTCCATGGCCGCGAGCCGATCCGCGGCGTCTGTCTCCCCCTCAGCGTCTACCGCGGCCGCCCTCTCAAACCATGTCCGCGCGTCGCCCAGTCGGCCGAGATCCGTGAGTGTGTCGGCGTACGCGTAGCGCAGCCGGGCGAGCCACGGCTCGCTCCGCCGGGCGTTGAGAGCGGAAACCTGCAGTAGCACCAGCGCGGCGTCCGCCTGACCGAGATCGCGGCGCGCCCCGGAGGCGACGATGAGGCATTCGACACGCGTCGCCTCGTCCAGGGAGGACTCGTTCGCGTCGGCGATGAGCTCGAGGGCCTTGCGCGGTCGCCCCAGACCGCGCTCGCAGTCCGCCATCACCGGGATCAGGTCGTCGTCGCCGGTCATGCGCCGCACGGCCCGCAGCTCGGACAGTGCGAGCGCATAGTCGCCTGCCGCGTAGGCCGTGAGTCCGAGGGCCTCCCGCACCGCAGGCACGCGCCCGGCCTTGCGCTTCGCCTCCGTCGCGAACTCCAACGCGCGATCCGGGTCCTCATCGAGTGACATGGAGGCCGCGACTAGGAGGCGGGCGACCTGCTCCGCGAGACCATCGGGCAGCGTGCGGAGCTCGGCCAGGACGCGGCGATCCAGTTCCTTGCCGGTGATCTCGTCAGGTACGCGCGGCCCCCGCGGCCGCTCCCTCTCCGCCGGGCGGGCTTCTCGGGACGTCGGCTTACCCCCCGGCGGACGCGAACCCGAGCCCTTCGCAGGCGGACGCGAACCCGAGCCCTTCGCCGGCGGCTTCCCGCCACTCTTCGCCGGCGGCCTCCCGCCACTCTTCGCCGGCGGACGCGAAGACGAGCCCTTCGCCGGCGGACGCGAACCCGAGCCCCTGCTTGGCGACGTGGACGACCGAGGCTTCGAAGGACGTGACGATGACGAGTCGCCGGGAGCTCCCATGCGCTCATCTTTCACCAGGGGGTTTGCCGCAACCGACATGGTCCCGACCAGACATGCGAAGAGGGCCGCACCCGGACGGGTGCGGCCCTCTTCGAAAGATGTCCGGCGGCGTCCTACTCTCCCACGCAGTCACCCGCGCAGTACCATCGGCGCTGAGAGGCTTAGCTTCCGGGTTCGGAATGGAGCCGGGCGTTTCCCTCTCGCTATGGCCACCGAAACTCTATGGAGTTATCAGTCGGGCTCCCGACCGTCACTCGGGAACCGCACAGTGGACGCGAATACGCAAAGTAGAAAAAGATAAGAGTCAAGTCCTCGGCCTATTAGTACCGGTCAGCACACGCATTGCTGCGCTTACACATCCGGCCTATCAACCCGGTGTTCTCGCCGGGGGCCTTACCAGGTTAACCCTGTGGGAGTCCTCATCTTGGAGCGAGCTTCCCGCTTAGATGCTTTCAGCGGTTATCCCTTCCGAACGTAGCCAACCAGCCGTGCCCTTGGCAGGACAACTGGCACACCAGAGGTTCGTCCGTCCCGGTCCTCTCGTACTAGGGACAGCCCT
>JBPCSL010000201.1:0-27219 GCA_051007175.1 Candidatus Nanopelagicales bacterium | reverse complement strand
CTCGACCCAGCCGAAGCCCCCGGTGCCGGCGGGTGCGGCGGCCACCGCGTCGATGAGTCGCAGCAGCGCTGACGCCCGGGCGCGCTCGACGGCGACGAAGGGCGAGTCCTTGCGGGTGAGCACGACGTGATGGTCGGGAGTCCACTGCAGGCGCATGACGTCGGCGGAGGAGTCCGCGCCCTCGGTGGCGGGCTCGACGGTCCACGAGTCAGCGAGGACGAGGTCGGCCGCGGCGCGGGGCGCGCGCTCGGGATGCTCGACGAGGGTGGCGGCCGCATCGAGGATCCGGGTGACGAGGTCGTCTTCGTCCTCCGGCAGCCCCTTGGCCACGAGGACGCGGTGAGCGACCGATGCAAGCGCCTGCGTGATCTCGACGTCCGTCGTGGCGACGGGGACCGACGCGATCATGTCGATGAGCTGGGTCTCGTCGTCCTGGGCGTGCGTGAACAGCGTGACGACATCGGCCTTGAGCAGCGCGACGATGCGCAGCACGCGCGCCGTGGCTGCGGGATTGCCCGGCGCGACGACGCGGATGCGCCACGGCACCTTCTCTCCCACGTACGCCGTCTCCGGCAGATCGACGGCCGCGAGCGACTCCAGGAGGCGCGCGGTCAGTCGCGTCCATGCCGGGACGTCCACCTGCCGCGGGGTGAGCCCGTCGAGTAGGGCCACGCCGGCGCCGACCGCCAGGAGGAAGAGCGTGGCGGCGTCGTCCTCGATGGTGGGGTCGATCGCGCCCTCGCCGCGCAGCTGCTGCAGGACTGCGCGCGCGGCGTCCCAGCGCATGGCGACGCGCTCGGTGACGACCGCGCGCAGGTCCTCGTCGAAGGGTGCCAGCACGAGGGCCTGCAGCTCGATGACATCCCAGACGGAGGCGGGTGCGCCGAGGGCGTCGCGCGCCGCCGTGAGGATCGTCGCCATGGGAGCGTCGGCGGCCTCCGCGGCCTGAGCCTGCATCCGCTGCGAGGTCGGCGGGAAGGGCAGGTGGTCCACCACGTGCGCGAGGAGATCGCTGCGGCTGTCGGCGAAGGCGGTCACCGACCGCGTGGGGAGCTCGGCGGCGTGCGCGACGTCACGACGCGTCGTCTCCGCGATGCCGCGGTCCTCGAAGAGTGCGGCCGCGGCAGTGAGGATCCGCTCGCGCTTCTCGCGCTCGCGTGCGCTCAGTGCGCGCGGACTGTCCACATCCTCACAGTACGCGAGGCGGGCCTAGGCGGACTTCTCGCCGATGGCCTCGCGAATGGGGAGGAACTTCGCGCGCGATTCGGCCAATTCGGCCTCCGGATCCGATCCCGCCACGATCCCGCACCCGGCGAAGAGCCGCAGCGATCCTGGACGCACCTCCGCGCAGCGCAGGGCGATGCCGAATTCGCCGTCGCCGCGGCTGTCAAACCACCCGACCGGGCCGGCGTACCGACCGCGGTCCATGCCCTCGATCTCGCGGATGAGCGCGAACGCGCGCTCCGTCGGGGATCCGCACACGGCCGCGGTGGGATGCAGCGATGCGGCGAGCGCGAGCACGGATGCGTCGTCGGCCAGTCGCCCGGTGATGTCGGTCGCGAGGTGCTGCACATTGGACAGGCGCAGCACGCGTGGCTTGGCGGGGACGCGCAGGTCGGTGCAGTGGTGCGCGAGGGCGCGAGCAACTGAGCGCACGGCGTAGTCGTGCTCCTCGAGATCCTTGTTGCTGCCGAGGAGTGCCTCGGCCAGGGTTGCGTCGGCGCCCTCCTCGCCGCGTCGCTTCACGGTGCCGGCGAGGACGCGGGAGATGACGATGTCGCCGGTACGCCGGACCAGCAGCTCCGGGGTCGCGCCCACCATGTCGTCGACCTGGAAGGTCCAGCACTCGGGGTAGGCGGCCGCAAGGCGCTGCAGCAGGTAGCGGACATCGAAGTCCTCGCTCGTCTCGGCGATGACATCGCGGGCGAGCACGACCTTGTCCATCTCGCCGCGGCAGATGCGATCGATGGCCTCCGCGACGCTGGCCTTCCATTCCTCCGAGGTGCGCGTGCCGCGCGACCAGTCGACCTGCCGGGGGGCGGAGGGTGCGAAGGCTGCGGGCAGCAGTCCGTCGTCAGGCAGGGTGTCGTCGGGGTCGCCGACGACGGTGAGCCAGGAGATCCCGTTGCTGCGGCCGAGGATGGCGCGCGGGATGACGATGCGAGAGGTGCGCCCCGATGCGGGGTCGGGATCGAAGGTGAAGGAGCCGAAGGCCACGGGACCGGTGCCCGGGAGCCGCAGCGGATCGTCGATGTCGGCCTGGCGGCACGAGTCCACCCACCAGCGCTGCGTGCGGCTGAATCGCACATCGCCATTGACCTCGACCGCGGCCGCGAGCCCCCAGCCGATGAGCCCGTCGCCGTCGCGCACCCACGCCGTGCCGCCGAGGGACTCGGGGAGGCGCTCGAGGAGGGGCCCGGGGTCCTCGATGGGGATGGTGCGCACCCGCGGCGCTGCCGTGGTGGCGAGCAAGGTCACGACAGGAGGGTAGGCCCAATCTCGGCCGGGGGCAGTCCGGCGTCGCCAGCCCGACGGGCCAGCCCCCACGTCGGGACCGGCCTGCCGACCCGCTTCCCGCGGACGTGCCGACCCCCGGGCCCGACACCCGCGTCGGGACTTACGTCCCTCCCCGGTTCGGCGGGCTTGAACCACAACGGGAGAGTCATCGCCTCCGCTATGTGTCCCGATCTGGCTGATCCGTCGTTCTTTGGGCCGATCTGCAGCCTCATCATGTAATTCAGCCCAGAGAACGGGCGGCTTCGGGTGGGTGCCGCCGCGAGAGCGAGCCGGCCCGACGGGCCAGCCCCGGCGGTCGCTGGGAGGATGCCGTCCATGCCCCGCGCCGACCTGGACAAGCGCCCCGACGAGGTGGCCGCCATGTTCGACGAGGTGGCCGGCCGCTACGACCTCACCAACGACGTGCTGGCCCTGGGGCAGACCCGGCTGTGGCGGCGGGCCGTGGTGAACGCCGTGCGGCCCGAGCCGGGCGACCTGATCCTCGACCTGGCGGCGGGCACGGGGACCTCGAGCGCCCCCATGGAGGGCCGCGGCGCCGAGGTGGTCCCCTGCGACTTCTCCCTGGGCATGCTCCTCGAGGGGCGCCGTCGGCAGCCGGGGCTGCCCTTCGTGGCGGGGGATGCCCTGCGGCTGCCCTTCGCGGACGGCTCCTTCGACGCGGTCACAATCTCCTTCGGCCTGCGCAACACGGCCGACCCGGCTGCGGCCCTGGCCGAGATGAGCCGCGTCACCAGGCCCGGGGGGCGCCTGGTGGTGTGTGAGTTCTCTCACCCCACGTTCGGCCCATTCCGCACGCTCTACTCGCGCTACCTCATAGGGGCACTGCCGGGGATCGCCCGCCGGGCCTCCTCGAATCCCGAGGCCTACGTCTACCTCGCTGAGTCCATCCGGGCATGGCCCGATCAGCCCGGACTGGCCGCGATGATGACGGCCGCGGGATGGCAGGACGTGGCCTGGCTCAACCTGTCGGGTGGCATCGTGGCCCTGCACCGGGGGCGCCGTCCGGCCTCGTAAGCCGTAGGTAGACTGCCGCCGCTGGGTCGCGGGACCCGGCGGGACGGCACCGCCGCCCCTGACGGGACGCCCCGCCCCCTCGTCCGAAGGAGAGCCGGTTCGGTGGACGCCTACGCGCCGATCCTCGTCCTCGGCCTTCTCGCAGGCGGCTTCGCGGTCTTCAGCGTCACCCTCACGACGTTCACCGGTCCCAAGCGCTACAACCGGGCCAAGCTCGACGCCTACGAGTGCGGCATTGAGCCCACTCCGCAGCCCATGGGCGGCGGGCGCTTCCCGGTGAAGTACTACCTCACGGCGATGATGTTCATCATCTTCGACATCGAGATCGTGTTCCTCTACCCGTGGGCTGTCGCCTTCGACCAATTGCCGGTGTTCGTGTTCCTGGCGATGATGCTCTTCCTCTTCAACCTCACCGTGCCGTACGTCTATGAGTGGCGTCGCGGCGGACTGGACTGGGACTAGACATGGGCCTTGAGGAAGCACTCCCGTCGGGCGTCCTGCTCACGACGGTCGAGAAGGTGGCCGGCTACGCGCGCAAGGGCTCGCTGTGGCCCGCGACCTTCGGCCTGGCCTGCTGCGCCATCGAGATGATGGCCGTCGGCGGCCCCCGCTACGACATCGCGCGCTTCGGCATGGAGGTCTTCCGCGCCTCCCCGCGCCAGGCCGATCTCATGATCGTCGCCGGCCGCGTGAGCCAGAAGATGGCCCCGGTCCTGCGCCAGATCTACGACCAGATGCCCAATCCCAAGTGGGTGCTCGCCATGGGCGTGTGCGCCTCCAGCGGCGGCATGTTCAACAACTACGCGATCGTGCAGGGCGTCGATCACGTCGTCCCCGTCGACATGTACCTCCCGGGCTGTCCGCCCCGGCCGGAGATGCTCATCGACGCCATCCTGCAGATCCACCAGCAGATCCAGGACATGAAGCTCGGCGTCAACGCCGTGGCCGAGCAGAACGAGCGCGAGCTCGCGGCCCTGACCTCGCCGACCACGCTGGAGATGAGAGGCCTCCTGCGATGACGGAGTCCACCCCGGTCAGCCCGGCCGAAGCCGGCCTCGAGGTCGCCGCGCATGTGACGAGCCTCCCCGAGGGAGTGCGCGAGCTCGAGGTCGTCGGCGTTCGTCATGGCGCCTTCGGGGCCAAGGATTCCGGCGACACCTCGGGTTTCGGTGGCCTCGTGGCGCCGATCGTCATGCCCGGGCCGACGCTGCGCCCCTATGGCGGCTGGTTCGACGCGGCGGCCGATGAGCTCGAGCTCGCCCTCCCCGATCGCGGCGTCACCATGTCCGAGGCCGTCGAGAAGGTCGTCGTGCATCGCGATGAGCTCACCTTCGTCGTACGCCGTGAGCACCTTCTCGCCTTCGTCTCCGCCCTCCGCGACGAGCCGGCGCTGCGTTTCGAGATGTGCATGGGCGTGAGCGGCGTGCACTTCCCGGCCGACAGGGGACGCGAGCTGCACGCGGTCTACCCCTTCCTCTCGGTCACCCACAATCGACGCGTGCGCGTCGAGGTGACCTGCCCCGACGACGACCGCCACATCCCGTCCATCGTGAGCGTCTACCCGGGCAATGACTGGCACGAGCGGGAGACCTACGACTTCTTCGGCATCGTCTTCGACGGCCATCCCGCGCTCCTGCGCATCGAGATGCCCGACGACTGGCCGGGCCACCCGCAGCGCAAGGACTACCCGCTGGGCGGCATCCCGGTGGAGTACAAGGGCGCCGAAGTGCCCCCGCCCGACCAGCGGAGGTCGTACTCCTGATGAGCACCGACAACATGAGCGCCGAGGACATCGCCTACGAGGCCAGCGACGTTGGCGATCCCTACGCGGCCTCCTACGAGACCACCGACGGCACGGTCTTCAACCTGTCCGGGGGCGACTGGGACACGGTCGCCGCCCCGCCCGAGGGCGAGCGCGAGCGCATCATCGTCAACATGGGCCCGCAGCACCCGTCCACCCACGGCGTGCTCCGGCTGATCCTCGAGCTCGAGGGCGAGACGGTCACCGAGACCCGCTGCGGCATCGGCTACCTCCACACCGGCATCGAGAAGAACATGGAGTTCCGCACCTGGACCCAGGGCGTGACCTTCGTGACGCGCATGGACTACCTGTCGCCGTTCTTCAACGAGACGGCGTACTGCCTGGCCGTCGAGAAGCTGCTCGGCGTCACCGACCAGATCCCGGAGAGGGCCTCGGTCATCCGGGTCATGATGATGGAGCTCAACCGCATCTCCTCCCACCTCGTCGCACTCGCGACGGGCGGCATGGAGCTGGGTGCGCTTACCGCGATGATCTTCGGCTTCCGGGAGCGCGAGCTCATCCTCGACATCTTCGAGATGGTCACCGGCCTGCGCATGAACAGTGCCTATGTCCGGCCCGGCGGCGTCGCCCAGGACATCACCGACGAGCAGGCCGCGCGCATCCGCGAGACCCTGCCGCTCCTCAAGAAGCGCCTCAAGGACACGGGCGACCTCCTGGTCGACAACGCCATCTGGATGGGTCGCACCGTCAACATCGGCTACCTCGACCTGGCGACGTGCATGGCCCTCGGCATCACCGGCCCGATCCTGCGCTCCACGGGCCTTCCGCACGACCTGCGCAAGTCGCAGCCCTACTGCGGCTACGAGAACTATGACTTCGAGGTGCAGACCACCGATACCTGCGATGTCTACGGCCGCTTCCTCATCCGCGTCGCCGAGATGCAGGAGTCGATCAAGATCGTCGAGCAGGCGCTCGATCGCCTGCAGCCCGGCCCGGTGATGATCGAGGACAAGAAGATCGCCTGGCCGGCGCGCCTCTCGATCGGCAGTGACGGCCAGGGGAATTCGCCCGAGCACATTAGGGAGATCATGACGGAGTCGATGGAGGCGCTCATCCATCACTTCAAGCTCGTGACCGAGGGCTTCGCTGTCCCCGCCGGCCAGGTCTATGTCGCCATCGAGTCCCCGCGCGGCGAGCTCGGCGCCCAGGTCGTGAGCACCGGCGGCACGCATCCCTACCGCGTGCACTTCCGCGATCCGTCCTTCAACAATCTCCAGTCCACGGCAGCCATGTGTGACGGCAGCATGGTGTCCGACGTCATCGCCGCTGTGGCGAGCATCGACCCGGTGATGGGGGGTGTCGACCGCTAATGGCCCTCACCGAAGAGACGCGCCAGCAGATGCGCGAGATCACCGAGCGCTACCCCGACGCGCGATCGGCCGTCATGCCGATGCTGCACCTCGCGCAGAGCGTGGAGGACGAGGTCACGCCTGAGGGCATGCAGATGTGCGCCGAGGTCCTCGGCATGACGACGGCCGAGGTCGCTGCGGTCGTGACCTTCTACACGATGTACAAGCGCCGTCCGGTCGGCAAGCACCACATCGGGGTGTGCACCAACACTCTGTGCGCCCTGCTGGGCGGTGACGCGGTCTACGACGCGGTGTCCGAGCGGCTTGGCGCGGGACACGACGAGACCGATGTCGACGGCACCTTCTGGCTGGAGCGCATCGAGTGCCAGGCCGCCTGCACTCACGCTCCGGTGATGACCGTGGACTGGGAGTTCATGGACTGCCAGACCCCGGCGAGCGCGGTCGACGTGATCGACCGCCTGGCCCGGGGCGAGAAGGTCGTCTCCACGCGCGGTCCGGTCATCCGTGACTTCCAGGCGACCGAGCACACGCTCGCCTTCCCCGACGACGGCCTGGCCGGCGAGGGTGGCGAGGCCGACGCGATCATGCTCGCGGGGCTCACGGTCGCCCAGGAGCGCGGCATGAGCGCACCTGCCGCGCCGGGAGGGGGGGCCTGACATGACGCCGCTGACACCGGTTATCACCGCGCACTGGGACGTCCCCGACCTCTTCACCCTCGAGGGTTACCGCCGCAACGGCGGCTATCGCGCGCTGCCCAAGGCACTCGCCCAGGACCCCGACGCGATCATCGCCACCGTCAAGGACACCGGCCTGCGCGGCCGCGGCGGCGCAGGATTCCCCACGGGCCTGAAGTGGAGCTTCGTCCCGCAGAATGACGGCAAGCCCCACTACCTCGTCGTCAATGCCGACGAGTCCGAGCCGGGTGCATGCAAGGACGTCCCGATCATGATGGCTAACCCGCACGCGCTGGTCGAGGGTGTCATCATCTCGTCGTACGCCATCCGGGCCCACCACGCCTTCATCTACATCCGCGGCGAGGTGCCCCAGGCCATCCGCCGCGTCGCGGCCGCGGTCCGCGAGGCCGAGGAGGCGGGGCTTGCGGGCGACAACATCCAGGGGTCGGGCTTCAACCTGAAGATCACGGTCCACTCGGGTGCGGGTGCCTACATCTGCGGCGAGGAGACCGCTCTCCTCAACTCCCTCGAGGGTCTGCGGGGCCAGCCGCGCCTCAAGCCGCCGTTCCCGGCTACCCACGGCCTCTACGCCTCGCCCACGGTCGTCAACAACGTCGAGACGATCACCAACGTCCCGTGGATCATCAACAACGGCGTCGACTGGTTCCGCCAGTTCGGCACCGAGAAGTCGCCTGGCTTCAAGGTCTTCGCCGTGTCGGGCCATGTCAACCGGCCGGGCATCTACGAGGCCCCCCTCGGCATCACGATGCGCGAGCTGCTCGACTACGCGGGAGGCGTGCGTGGCGGTGACGGCACCGTGAAGTTCTGGCTCCCCGGCGGATCGTCGGTGCCGATGCTCACCGCCGACCACCTCGACACCCCGCTGACCTACGAGGCGATGGCCGAGGCCGGCACCATGCTCGGCACGGGCACGCCCATGATCTTCAACAACACCATCAGCGTCGTGAAGGCCGTCACGCGCTGGCTTGAGTTCTACAAGCACGAGTCCTGCGGCAAGTGCACGCCCTGCCGCGAGGGCACCTTCTGGATCACCGGGGTGCTCGAGCGATTCGAGCACGGTGCGGGCACCGATCCCGACATGGCCCTTCTCGAGGATTTGTGCGGCCGCATCATGGGCCGGTCCTTCTGCGCGCTGGGCGATGCGGCAGCAACTCCCTACCCGGCGGCCGTGAAGTACTTCCGCGATGAGTTCGTGGCGGCCACGCACACCCCCGTGGACGAGGCATTCCCGCCCGCGGCCGGCTACGTCTTCACGGAGGTGGCCGCGCGATGACCCTCGCTCACACCGAGTCCGCCGTGCAGCCCGTGGAACTCGTCACGGTGTCCGTGGATGGCATCGAGGTGCGCGTGCCCAAGGGCATGCTCGTCATCCGGGTCGCCGAGCTCATGGGCATCGAAATCCCCCGCTTCTGCGATCACCCCCTGCTCGATCCCGTGGCGGCCTGCCGCATGTGCCTCATCGAGATCGACGGCCAGGCCAAGCCGCAGCCGGCCTGTGCGATCGCCGTCACGGACGGCATGGTCATCAGGACCCAGCGCACCTCCGAGATGGCGTACGACGCGCAGGAGGGGGTGATGGAGTTCCTGCTGGTCAACCACCCGCTCGACTGCCCCGTCTGTGACAAGGGCGGCGAGTGCCCGCTGCAGAACCAGGCCATGACCACCGGGCAGGGCGAGGCGCGCTTCCACGAGAAGAAGCGGACCTTCCCCAAGCCCATCAACGTGAGTGCCGAGATCCTGCTGGACCGCGAGCGCTGCGTGTCCTGTGCGCGCTGCACGCGCTTCGCCGAGCAGATCGCGGGCGATCCGATGCTGGAGCTTCTCGAGCGCGGCGCGAAGCAGCAGGTCGGCATCGGGCCCGACGCTCCCTTTGACTCCTACTACTCGGGCAACACGATCCAGATTTGCCCGGTCGGCGCGCTCACGAGCTCGCTCTACCGATTCCGCTCGCGTCCCTTCGACCTCGTCTCCACGCCGACCGTGTGTGAGCACTGCGCCTCGGGATGCGCGCTGCGCACCGACGTCCGCCGCGGCGTCGTCACGCGCCGCCTCGCCTGGGACGACCCCGAGGTCAACGAGGAGTGGAACTGCGACAAGGGTCGCTTCGCCTTCCTCTACAGCGCCGATGGCCGCATCGCGTTGCCCTTGGTTCGCGAGGACGGGGCGCTACGCGTCGCATCATGGCCGGAGGCCCTCGATGTGGCGGCCCGCGGCCTGGCCGAGGCGCGCGGCAAGGTGGGCGTGCTCACCGGCGGGCGCCTCACCCGCGAGGACGCCTACGCCTACGCGAAGTTCGCGCGCTTGGCACTCGGCAGCAATGACATCGACTTCCGCAACCGGGTGTCGAGCGACGAGGAGGCGCAGTTCCTTGCGTCCTCCGTCGCAGGCCGGCCCCTCGGCCCGACGTACGCCGATCTCGACCGCGCGCCCTACGTCCTGCTCGTCGGCCTGGAGACCGAGGACGAGTCGCCGATCATCTTCCTGCGGCTGCGCAAGGCTGCCCGCCAGAACGGCGTGCGCATCGAGTCCCTCAGCCCGGTCCGCACGCGCTCCCTGGACAAGATGGATGCCACGTGGCAGCCCTGCCTGCCCGGGCGCGAGGCCGAGGCCCTGCGCGCCATCGCGAGCGGCCAGGCGGCCGAGACGCAGTCGGCGCTGCGGCAGCCCGGTGCCGTGATCCTCGTCGGCGAGCGACTCGCCGGCGTCCCCGGCGCGCTGTCCGCCGCAGCCGAGCTCGCGGCCAGCACCGGTGCGCGCCTCGCGTGGGTGCCGCGCCGCGCTGGCGACCGCGGAGCGCTGGACGCGGGCGCCCTGCCCGGCCTCCTGCCCGGCGGTCGGCCCACGGCCGATGCCGCGGCACGCGCCGAGGTCGCGACCGCATGGGGCGTGCCGGCTGATGCGCTGCCGACGACCCCGGGTCGCTCGACCGACGCGCTCATCGCCACGATCCTGGGCGATCGCGCGCGGGCCGAGGCGGAGGAGCCTCGCCAGATCGACGCGCTGCTTGTGGCGGGGCTCGACGTCGAGGACTGGCCCGATGCTGCGTCGCTGCGCGCGGCCCTGGACGCCGTGCCGTTCCTTGTCGCGCTGTCCACGCACCACAGCGAGGTCACCGAGCGTGCCGATGTCGTCTTCCCTGTCGCGGTGGTGGCCGAGAAGGCCGGCGGCTTCACCGACTGGGAGGGCCGCGTCCGCTCGTTCGGTGCGGCGATTCGAGGAGCCTCGACGTTCCCCGATGGCCGCGTGCTGGCGATGGTGGCCGACAGCATGGACGTGCCCTTCGGCCCCGGAGACGTCTCCACGCTGCGCGCCGAGCTCGACCGGCTCACACCATGGGATGGCGCGCGGGTGGCCGCTCCCCAGGTCGGCAGCGATTCGGCCTCCCTCGGCACGGTCCTCGCAAGCTGGCGACTGCTGCTCGACCGCGGACGACTTCAGGAGGGCGAGCCGCACCTGGCCGCCACCGCCCGGCCCACTGAGGCGCTGATGTCGCAGGCGACCGCGGACTCCCTCGGTGTCGCGGGATCCGCGACTGTGACCCTCTCCACGAGTGCCGGGTCCGTGACCCTGCCCCTGCGCATCGCCGACGTGGTCGACGGCGCGGTGTGGGCACCGCTCAATTCGGAGGGCTCGGCGCTGCTCGCCATCGGCGCGCGGCACGGGTCGGTCGTGACTGTCAGGGGAGGTGCCGCGTGAGCGAGATGACGTTCAACGATCCCTGGTGGCTGATCCTGCTCAAGGTCCTGGCGATCTTCGTGCTGCTCGTGGTCATGACGCTCTTCACCATCTGGTGGGAGCGGCGCGTGGTCTCCCGCATGCAGAACCGCATCGGGCCCAACCGCGTCGGGCCGTTCGGCCTCCTGCAGTCCCTCATGGACGGCTTCAAGCTCGCCCTGAAAGAGGAGATCATCCCCAAGACGGCCCACCTGGCCGTCTACTGGATCGCGCCGGTCATCTCGGCGACCATGGCGTTCCTCGCCTTCGCGGTCATCCCCTTCGGCCCGATGGTGAGCATCTTCGGCGTCGAGACGCCCCTGCAGCTCACTGACTTCCCGGTTTCCGTGCTCTACGTGCTCGCCATCGCCTCGATCGGCATCTACGGCATCGTGCTCGCAGGCTGGTCGTCCGGATCGACGTACCCGCTCCTGGGCGGCCTGCGCTCATCAGCGCAGATGATCTCCTACGAGCTCGCGATGTCGATGTCGTTCGTCGCGGTCTTCCTCTACGCCGGCACCATGTCGACCTCGGGGATCGTCGCGGCGCAGGAGCCGATCTGGTACTGCGTGATCCTGCTGCCGTCGTTCCTCATCTACGCGACCGCCATGGTGGGCGAGACCAACCGCGCGCCCTTCGACCTCCCCGAGGCCGAGGGCGAGCTCGTCGGCGGCTTCCACACCGAGTACTCCTCGCTGAAGTTCGCGCTGTTCTTCCTCGCCGAGTACATCAATATGGTCACGGTCTCCGCGGTGGCGACCACGCTGTTCCTCGGTGGCTGGCGCGCCCCGTGGCCGCTCTCCCTGTGGGAGAGCGCCAACGTCGGCTGGTGGCCGATGCTGTGGTGGCTCATCAAGGTCCAGCTCTTCATCTTCGTCTTCATCTGGCTGCGCGGCACCCTGCCTCGGCTGCGCTACGACCAGTTCATGCGCTTCGGGTGGAAGGTGCTCATCCCGGCGTCGCTGGTGTGGATCGTCATCGTCGCCGCGGCCCGAGTGGTGCGCAATGAGTACGCCGTGACAACCCAGCAGCTGCTCCTCCTCGGCGGCGGCGTGCTCATCGTCATCGTCGTCGGCTCGTGGGTCCTCCAGGTGCGCAGCGAGCGCCAGGAGAGGGCTGCCGAGCGGGAGGCGGCGGAGGAGCTGGCCAAGCCCTTCGATCCGTACGCCGGCGGCTACCCCGTGCCTCCGCTGCCGGGCCAGGAGTTCACCTACACCTCGCGCAGGGCGGCGGCTGCGGCTGCCACCGTGCCGGGCACCGCGACCGTGGCCCCCGCCGCCGCCGACACGGCGGTCGCCGAGACCGAGGAGGAGTTCCATGCCTGAGCTTCCCCCCGCCGTGCGCGGCTTCGGCGTCACCTTCCGGACGATGTTCAAGAAGGTCGTCACGGAGCAGTACCCCGAGCAGGCCGACCGCTTCCCGCCCAAGCCGCGCTTCCATGGCCGTCACCAGCTCAACCGCTGGCCCGACGGCCTGGAGAAGTGCGTGGGTTGCGAGCTGTGCGCCTGGGCATGCCCCGCGGACGCCATCCTGGTGGAGGGTGCGGACAACACCGACGAGGAGCGCTTCTCGCCCGGTGAGCGCTACGGCCGCGTCTACCAGATCAACTACCTGCGCTGCATCTTCTGCGGGCTGTGCATTGAGGCATGCCCGACGCGCGCGCTCACGATGACCAATGTCTACGAGCTTGCCGACGACAATCGGGCCGACCTCATCTTCACCAAGAAGGAGCTCCTCGCCCCGTTGTTGCCCGGCATGATTGCTCCGCCGCACCGCATGGTCCCGGGCACCACGGAGAAGGACTACTACGCAGGGCACGTCACCGGCTCGGTCCCGGAGCAGGAGCCGGACGGCGACGAGGCAATCTGGGCGGAGACCCAGGGGGGTGCCCGGTGACGAGCGCCCAGCCCAGCACCGCGGAGGCCGTGGTCTTCTGGATCTGCGCCATCCTCGCCGTCAGCGGCGGCCTGGGCCTGATCCTCTCCCGCCGTGCGGTGCACAGTGCCCTGTGGCTGGCGCTCACGATGATCAGCCTCGCCGTCCTCTACATCGTCAACGCGGCGCCGTTCCTTGGCATGGTGCAGATCATCGTCTACACCGGCGCGGTGATGATGCTCTTCCTCTTCGTGCTCATGGTCGTCGGCGTCGACTCCTCCGACTCCCTGGTGGAGACGCTGCGTGGCCAGCGCGTGGCCGGCATCCTGCTCGCCGTCGGCATGGGCATCCTCCTCGTCCTGGGCATCGGCCAGGCGCTCACGAGCGACGCGCCCCTGGGCCTGGAGACGGCAAACGACGAGTACGGCGGCAATGTCCAGGGCCTGGCGCGCCTGCTCTTCTCCGACTACCTGCTCGCCTTCGAGATCGTGGCGGCGCTCCTCATCGTCGGCGCGGTCGGAGCCCTCGTGCTGGCGCACCGCGAGCGCTACCTGCCCAAGCGGACGCAGCGGGATCTCTCCCAGGCGGCCGTGCGCGCCGGGCTCAACCCTGCGCCGCAGCCGGCCCCGGGCGTCTACGCCCGGCATAACGCCGTGGACACCCCGGGCCTGCTGCCCGACGGCTCCGTGGCCGACATCTCGGTGCCCGGTCCGCTGCGCGCGCGTGGTGACCTGCGGCCCATCGACACGGACGCCGTCGCCGAGACCCATGCCCTCGCCTCCGGCGAGGCTGCCTTCGGTCCGGAGTTGCGCCCTGTGGCGGACGATCCCGGCACATCCCCCGGGGAGCCCGCATGAGCATGGAGAACTACATCATCCTGGCATCGGTGCTCTTCACGATCGGTGCCATCGGGGTCCTGGTCCGCCGTAACGCGATCGTCGTCTTCATGTCGATCGAGCTCATGCTCAACGCCGCCAACCTCGCCTTCGTGGCCTTCGCCCGCATGAACGGCAACCTCGACGGGCAGGTCATCGCCTTCTTCGTCATGGTCGTCGCGGCGGCCGAGGTCGTCGTGGGTCTGGCCATCATCGTGACGATCTACCGATCGCGACGCTCCGCGTCGATCGACGAACCGAACCTGCTCAAGTACTGACCCAGTAGCCCGGCCACGGGCATGACGCAAGGAACTGACGTGACGAAGAAGGAGGCGCCGTGATCGGGACCGGCGCTGCCCTGCTCGCCGACGGCGCTCCGCCCCTGGAGCAGCTCGGCGCGGCCACGGGCGTATTCGCCTACCTGTGGGTGCTCATCGCCCTGCCGCTCTTCGGCGCTGCCGTCCTGCTGCTGGGGGGACGCCGCACCAACCGCTGGGGCCCCTACCTCGGCGTCCTCACGGTGAGCCTCGCCGCGATCTACGCGATCGTGCTCGTGGTGAGCCTCCTCGGCAGGCCGGCCGAGGACCGAGCGGTCGGACAGACGCTCTTCGAGTGGGTCTTCGTGGGCGGATTGAAGGTCCCCGCCGCCCTCCAGCTCGATCAGCTCTCCATGGTCTTCGTGCTGCTCATCACCATCGTCGGCGCGCTCATTCACGTCTACTCCCTGGGCTACATGGAGGCGGACCCCGATCGCCGGAAGTTCTTCGGCTTCCTCAACCTCTTCATCGCCGCGATGCTCCTGCTCGTCCTCGCCGACAACTACCTCCTGCTGTACGTCGGCTGGGAGGGCGTGGGCCTGGCCTCCTACCTGCTCATCGGCTTCTGGCAGTGGAAGCCGAGCGCGGCCGCGGCGGCGAAGAAGGCCTTCATCATGAACCGCGTTGGCGACGTCGGCCTAAGCCTGGCGATCATGCTCATCTTCGTCACCTTCGGATCGGTGACCTTCGAGTCGGTCTTCTCGGAGGCGGGCCAGGCCAGCGAGACCACGCTCACGTGGATCGGCCTCCTCCTGCTCCTCGCGGCGTGCGGCAAGTCCGCCCAGTTCCCGCTCCAGGCCTGGCTCCTCGACGCCATGGAGGGCCCCACCCCGGTGTCGGCGCTCATCCACGCGGCGACCATGGTGACCGCCGGCGTCTACCTCATCGTGCGGAGCAATGCCATCTTCGACGGCACGGCGTTCGCGCTCACGGCCGTCGTCATCATCGGCGTCATCACGATGTTCCTCGGCGCGATCATCGGATCGGCCAAGGACGACATCAAGAAGGCGCTTGCCGGATCCACCATGAGCCAGATCGGCTACATGGTGATCGCGGCCGGACTGGGGCCCATCGGCTACGTCTTCGCCATCTTCCACCTGCTCACGCACGGTGTCTTCAAGGCCAACCTCTTCCTCGGGGCCGGGTCGGTGATCCACGGCATGCACGACGAGCAGAACATGCGCCGCTACGGCGCCCTGCGCACCGTCATGGTGATCACCTGGCTCACCTTCATGTGCGGCTACCTCGCGATCATCGGCATCCCGCCGTTCTCCGGCTTCTTCTCCAAGGACGACATCATCCATGCGGCGTTCGAGAAGAACTGGATCATCGGCGTCTGCGGCATGCTCGCGGCCGGCATCACGGGCTTCTACATGACGCGCATGGTGATCATGACCTTCTTCGGCAAGCCCCGCTGGCCCGACGATGCGCACCCGCACGAGTCCAAGCCGGTCATGACGATCCCGCTCATCATCCTGGGCATCGGCTCGATCTTCACCGGCATGGCGCTCCTCTACTGGGGCAACATCGAGTCCTGGCTGGAGCCGGTGACCGGCATCGAGACCGTTGAGCTCGGCTTCTCCAAGACACTGCTCGAGGCCATCACGCTCGTCATCGTCCTCATCGGCGTGGGCATCGCGATCGGCAAGTACCGCAGCGAGGTCCCGATCATCGCGCCCAAGGGCAATCTCCTCACGGTCGCCGCACGCAACAGCATGTACGACGACGCGATCAACGACGTCCTTGTCGTCGAGCCCACCTACGCCCTGTCGCGCGCCTCGGTCGCGATCGACGACAAGGGCATCGACGGCATCGTCAACGGCAGCGCGGCCTTCGTCGCAGGCCTGTCCGGCCGGCTGCGCCGCCTGCAGACGGGCTTCGCGCGGTCCTACGCCCTGGCCATTGTCGGCGGCGCGGTCCTTGTCCTCGTCATCCTCGCGGTGGTGACGCTGCCATGACGACGATTCCCTGGCTCACGATCCTCGGCGTGGTCCCGCTGGTGGGCGCGCTCGTGGTCATCCTCCTCCCGCGCGATCGCGGAGCCCTGGCCAAGCAGGTGGCCCTCGGCTTTGCCCTCGTGACGCTCGTCCTCACCGTGGTCATGGGTCTGCAGTTCCAGGCTGACTCGCTGGCGCCCTTCCAGTTCGTCGAGAGTTACCCCTGGATCCCGGCGTTCGGCATCTCCTACAGCCTCGGCGTCGACGGCATCGGCCTCGTCCTCGTGGCGCTCGCGGCCACCCTCGTGCCGGTCGTCATCCTCGCCGGCTGGAACGACGTGCAGCCCGGAGACAAGAGCATCAAGGGCTACTTCGCGCTGATCCTCGTCCTCGAGACACTCATGATCGGCGTCTTCTCCGCGACAGACGTCTTCCTCTTCTACGTCCTCTTCGAGGTCATGCTCATCCCGGTGTACTTCCTCATCGGCCGCTACGGCGGGCCCAACCGGTCGTATGCCGCGGTGAAGTTCCTCATCTACAGCCTCGTCGGCGGCCTCCTCATGCTGGCGGCGCTCATCGGCCTGTACGTCGTCTCCGCCCAGGAGCTCGGCCAGGGCACCTTCGACTTCGCGAAGCTCGTGGGCCTCGACATGGACCCGAATACGCAGAAGGTCCTCTTCCTCGGCTTCTTCATTGCCTTCGCGATCAAGGCGCCGCTGTGGCCCTTCCACACGTGGCTGCCCGACGCGGCCAAGGAGTCGACGCCGGCGACGGCCGTGCTGCTTATCGGCGTGCTCGACAAGGTCGGCACCTTCGGCATGATCCGATACCTGCTGCCGATCTTCCCGGCGGCGTCGGAGTTCTACGCTCCGCTTGTCATCGCCATGGCCGTCATCGGCATCCTCTACGGAGCGCTGGTGGCCTTCGGCCAGAAGGACATGAAACGGCTCTTCGCTTACAGCTCGATGTCGCACTTCGGCTTCATCGCCCTGGGCATCTTCGTCTTCACGTCCTGGGGCGCCTCGGGCTCGACCGTCTACATGCTGGCCCACGGCCTGTCGACGGCCGCAATCTTCCTCACGGCGGGCTTCCTCATCTCGCGCGCGGGCGGCTCGAGCCTCATCTCGTCGTACGGCGGCGTCAACAAGGTGGCCCCGGTGCTCGCGGGCTTCCTGCTCTTCGCGGCCCTGTCCTCGCTCGCACTTCCGGGCCTGGCGAGCTTCGTCGGGGAGTTCCTCGTCCTGCTGGGCACCTTCGCGCGCTACGTCGTGGTCGCCGTCATCGCGACGCTCGGCATCGTCATCACGGCGGCGTACGCGCTGAAGTTCTACCAGAAGGTAGCCACCGGCCCGGCCTCCCCGACGGTAGAAGGCATCTCCGACCTCAAGGGCCGCGAGGTGGTCGTGCTGGCGCCGATCGTGTTCCTCACGATCCTGCTCGGCGTCTACCCGGCGCCCGTGCTCAACGTCGTCAACCCGGCCGTGCAGCGCACCCTTGAGGTCGTGGGGGTCACCGACCCACCGCCGGTGATCCCGCCGATGGTGCAGGGGGGTGCGCAGTGAATCCCGACGTCATGCCGGCCCCGAGCATCGACTACCTGGCGCTGCTCCCGTTCATCATCGTGGGCGCTGCCGCGGTGATCGGCGTCATCGTCGAGGCCTTCGTGGGACGCGGTGCCCGACGGCCCATCCAGCTCGTGCTCACCTTCGGCTCCCTCATCGCGGCCTTCGCGGCCCTGATCTGGCAGTCGAGCAACCGCGGCATCCAAGCCGAGGGCGCGCTCGCCATCGACGGTCCCGGCCTGGTGCTCATGGGCCTCATCCTCCTGCTGGGCATCGTCTCGGCCATGCTCATCGCCGAGCGGCAGCTCGACCCGGCCGGCGATGCCTTCGCCCCGCGGGCGTCCTCGCTGCCGGGCTCCCAGGAGGAGCGCGACCTCACGGCACGCGGCTACTTCCAGACCGAGATCTGGCCGCTCTTCCTCTTCGCCATCCTCGGGATGATGCTCTTCGTCACGAGCACGAACCTCCTCGTGATGTTCATTGCCCTGGAGATCATGTCGCTGCCGCTGTACCTCATGGCCGGCATGGCACGCCGCCGCCGCCTCCTCTCGCAGGAAGCAGCCCTGAAGTACTTCATCCTCGGCGCCTTCTCCTCGGCCTTCTTCCTCTTCGGCATGGCCCTCGTCTACGGCTTCGCCGGGAGCGTGGAGTTCTCCGCCATCTCCGAGGCCCTGTCGGCCCAGCCCGGGCAGACGGCCCTCGTCGTCGGCGGCATCGGCCTGCTCGTCGTGGGCCTGCTCTTCAAGATCGGCGCGGTGCCCTTCCACCAGTGGGTGCCCGATGTCTACCAGGGCTCGCCCGCCCCCGTGACGGCGTTCATGGCCGCCGCGGTCAAGGTGGCCGGCTTCGGCGCGCTCTTCCGGGTGCTCTACGTCGCCCTCGGCGGCATGCGCTGGGACTGGGAGCCGGTGCTGTGGATCATCGCCGGGCTCACCATGCTCCTGGGCTCGATCGTGGCGATCACCCAGACCGACATCAAGCGGATGATCGCCTACTCTTCGATCGCGCAGGCCGGCTTCATCCTGGTCGGCGTCTCGGCGGCGAGCCCGCAGGGACTCGCGGCGGCCATCTTCTACCTCATCGCCTACGGCTTCACGACCATGGGCATCTTCGCGGTCATCTCCATGGTCCGCACCAGCAGCGGCGAGATCACCCAGCTGTCGCAGTGGTCGGGCCTGGGCCGCAAGTCCCCGCTCGTGGCGACCTGCTTCGCGATCTTCATGTTGGCGCTGGCCGGCATCCCGCTCACGAGCGGCTTCATCGGAAAGTTCCTCGTCTTCGAAGCCGCTCTCTCTGCTGATGCCGTCATCCTGGTCCTCGTCGGCGTGCTCTCGAGCGTCATCGCGGCCTTCTTCTACGTCCGGGTCATCGTCTTCATGTTCTTCCGTGACCCGGTGGACGACGACGTCACGGTCGCCGTGCCCTCGGCCTTCACGACCCTGGCCCTCGCCATCTCGGTGGCGGTCACGGTGGTCCTGGGGGTCGTCCCGCAGCCTGTCATCGACCTCGTCGAGCAGGCTGGCGTTTTCCTGCGATAGTGGAAGGGCCATGAGTCCGCATCCATCGGGGTCGATGCTGGGCCTGGGGGTCGTCGACGCGGACCTCGAGGCCCGTCTCGTCGCGGGCATGGCCTCGGTGGAGGTCGCCCTCCGCGACGCCGTCCGCAGCGACTATCCCTTCGTCACCGAGGCGTCCCGCCACCTCGTCGATGCGGGCGGCAAGAGGTTCCGGCCTCTCCTGGTGCTCCTTGCCGCGCAGTTCGGCGACCCGCAGGCCCCCGGGGTGGTGCCGGCGGCCGTGGTCGTGGAGCTCACCCACCTCGCGACGCTCTACCACGATGACGTGATGGACGAGGCCGCCCTGCGCCGTGGCGCTGCGTCCGCCAATGCGCGATGGGACAACACCGTGGCGATCCTCACGGGCGACTTCCTCTTCGCCAAGGCCTCCGACATCCTCGCCGACCTTGGGCCTGACGCGGTGCGCATCCAGGCGCAGACCTTCGAGCGCCTGTGCACGGGCCAGATCCGCGAGACCGTGGGTCCGGGCGACGGCCTCGACCCGGTGGAGCATCACCTGCGCGTGCTCGCCGACAAGACCGGCTCGCTCATCGCGACGTCCGGCCGCTTCGGCGCCATGATGTCTGGGGCCGACCCGCGCATCGTCGCCACGATGACCGACTTCGGCGAGCGCATCGGCGTCGCCTTCCAGCTCGCGGATGACATCGTCGACATCACCAGTCCGAGCAGCGACTCCGGCAAGACCCCGGGCACGGACCTGCGCGAGGGGGTTCTCACCCTTACCGGCCTCATCGCCCTCCGCAGCGACGACGATGCCCGCCTCGTGGATCTGCTCAACCGTCCCCTCGAGGATGACGACGAGCACGCGGAGGCCCTCGAGCTGCTACGCGGCCATGCGGCCCTCGAGGCCGCGCGGGGCGAGGCTCGGCGCTGGGCCGACGGCGCTCGCGACGTGCTGGGGAGCCTGCCGGGCGGGGCCCCGCGCGAGGCCCTCGAGGCGCTCTGCGACTACGTGGTGACCCGGACGGGCTAGTAGCCCAGCAGCCGGGCCACGAGGTCCGTCATCACCTCGGTGGCACCCCCGCCGATCCCGAGCACCCGGGCGTCGCGGTAGTGTCGCTCCACCTCGCTCTCGCGCATGTAGCCCATGCCGCCGTGCAGTTGCACGGCCTGGTCCACGACGTAGGCACAGGCGTCGACCGCAGTCTTCTTGGCCAGCGCCGCCTCGGCGATGACCGACTGCCCGGCTGCTGCGCGGATGGCGATGTCCCGGGTGTAGCGGCGGGCGACGTCGACCTGCCGATGCATCTCCACGAGGGTGTGGCGCACCACCTGCCGTGACATGAGCGGGCGGCCGAAGGTCTCGCGTTGGCGTACCCAATCGAGGGTGAGGTCGAGGGCCCGCTGGCCCGTGGAGTAGGCGGTCACGGCGAGCGAGAGGCGCTCGGCGGCGAAGTGGGTCGCGAGCGACGCGAAGCCCAGGCCCTCGCCCAGGACGTCGAGGTCGTCGACGGCCACGCCCTCGAAGGACAGCTCGGCAGTGTCGCTGCAGAGCCAGCCCATCTTCTCGAGGGCACGCGGGGCGACGTACCCCTCAGCTCGAGGATCGAGGCAGAGCAGGCTGATGCCGGGCGCGCCCTCCCCTCCGGTGCGCACGGCGGCGACGACGACGTCCGCGCGCACGCCCGAGGTGATGTAGGTCTTGGCCCCGCTCACCTCCCAGTGGTCATCGACGCGCGTGGCTCGGGTGCGCAGGCGTGCGACGTCGGAGCCGCCATCGGGCTCCGTCACCGCCAGTGCGGCAACGGACTCCCCGGCGAGCACGGGTGCGAGGTAGCGATCGATGAGGTACGCCGCACCGGGCGCGTCGCCGCGCTCTCGACGTCGTACGACCTCATCGGCGACATGCGGAAGGGCGATGCCGTGGCTGAAGAGCGCGGCGACCACGCCGCCGCTCGCGCCGTTCTCCAGCAGGGCCTCGGTGAGCGTGACGACGTCGATGAGGTCGCCGCCGCTGCCGCCGAGGTCCTCGGCGAAGCCGATCCCGAGGATTCCTGCCTGGGCCGCCCGGCGATGGGCCTCGCGTGGGATCTGCCCCTCCCGCTCCCAGTGCGCCAGGTTCGGGGCGATCTCGCGCTGCGTGAAATCAGCCGCCAGCTCGCGCAGGGCTCGTCGCTCGGGGCTGGCGAAGGGATCCTCGACCACGGCTCCAGCCTAGGAACTCCTGAGACCCCATGAAGCGGGGCCTGGCCAGCGCCGGACCGACGCCGTCCCCCGAAGGGCGTCGGCCCGACGTTGCGCCAGGCCCCGTCACACCGTCGGGCACGCTCGGGCTGGGCCCGCTCGCCTCCAACGGGTTCCGCCACCCCCGCGACTGGCGGACGGCCCTTGTCTACTCTTATGCGGGCGGGGAGAGGGCGAAACGCGGTCTATAGCCCGGCTATAGCCGAATTGTCCGAGAGGGGGGGTCATGGCCAGGAGCCGCCGAGATCGGTCGGCCGACGAGGCGCGCCTCGGGGATACCGTCCGGCCGAGCGACTTCGCCATCGATGGCACCCCGCTCATCTCCTACCTATGGATGCTGAGCGACCTCCCGGACGGGGACGCTGTCGGCTTCGCCATCTGCCGAGGCCTCTTCGCGCCCTTCGGCACGGACATGGTGATGGTGTACGCCGCCCGCCCGGATGGACGCACTCTCGACCTCGTCGCGCAGTACGGCACGGGTCCGAAGGACAACGCCGTGTATTCCATGGTGACCTCCGACATGCACCTACCGGGCGCGGAGGCCTATCGCATCGGGATGGAGAAGTGGCTGACCCAGGATGAGGTCGCCTCGGACTATCCCCTGGCCGCGCCGTTCTTCCGCAGTCGGCCGCCCAAGGGAGAGTTCGCCTTCTTCCCCCTGAGACACCGCGGCGCCCCGGTGGGCTTCATCATCCTGGGGTTCCCCGAGCCGGTGGAGCGCACCTGGCAACTGCGGGCGACCATCGACGGCCTGCTCAGCGCCACGGTGATGTGGATGCTCGCGGACACCTCCCTGCGCGGCACCACGCGCACCCACCTCACCGAGTCACCCCCCTTGACGCTGACGGCGCGGCAGCGGGAGATCCTCGTCCTCATGCGCGAAGGCCACACCAATCGGGACATGGCCGACGAGCTCGGCTACTCGCAGGCCACGATCAAGGCTGACATCACTGCTCTCGGCGCCATGCTGGGTGCGAGCGGCCGTGCCGAACTGCTCGAGAAGTCGAAGCGGGCCGGCCTCTAGCCGGCCTCTCGGCGACCTCAGGTCGTCTCGGCCACCTCGAGCGCATCCGCCTCATTGGGTCGGCGTGCATGCCGCCAAGCGCTGACGGAGAAGACTCCCAGCGCAGCCCAGATGAGGACGAAGCCGATCCACTCCACGGAGTTGACGGTGTCACCGAAGACCGTGATGCCGAGAATGAAGATCGCGGTCGGAGTCGTGTACTGGAGGATTCCCAGCAACGCCAGCGGCAGTCGGTTGGCGGCTGCTGCATACGCGAGGAGCGGCACCGCGGTGACGGGGCCGAGGAAGGCCAGGAGCAGCCCCAGGCTCCAGCCCTGGCTCACGAGAGCCGCACTTCCCCGGCTCTCGATGACGATGATGACGAGGAGGGCCAGGGGCGCCAGCACCGTTGTTTCGACGGTGAGGCTCGGCACGGCGTTCACGCGGGCGAGCTTCTTGAAGAGCCCGTAGGAGCCGAAGGTGAAGGCGAGGATGAGGCCGAGCCAGGGCGCAGCGGACTCGCCGATCCCGATGATGACCACGCCGATGGCCGCCAGTCCGATCGCGAGCCACTGCACGGTGCGCAGGCGCTCCCGCAGGACGACGACTCCCAGGGCCACCGTCACCAGGGGGTTGATGAAGTAGCCCAGAGCGGCCTCGACGACCTGGTCGGTCTCGACCGAGTAGACGTACATCGTCCAGTTGATGCTGATGGCGACGGCGGCACCCGCCAGGAGGCCGAGCTGCCGGCGGTTGCGGAAGACGCTGCCGACGTCCCGCCAGGCCCGGGTGATCGCGATGAGGATGACGCAGAAGACGAGCGACCACAGGATCCGGTAGGCAACGACCTCGAACGGGGAGACAGAGTCGAAGAGCGAGAAGTACAGGGGGAAAAGCCCCCATAGGCCGTACGCCGTGAGTGCGTAGAGGAGCCCGGAGGCGAAGTCGGAGCGCGGCTCTTTCGTCAGGAGACGGTCCAGGTGTCCTTGCCGCGCAGCAGGGCCTGGAGATCTCCGTGGCCGTGGGCGCGCACATGGTCGACCTGCTCGCGGACGAGGCGGTCGTAGGAGGGTCGTGAGACGTCGCGGAAGACGCCCACGGCCGTGTCCTGGAGGGAGTGGACGTCGGCGAGCCTCGACAGGGCGAAGGCCAGGTCGGGGTCCTGGGCGTGGGAGTCGAACACGATGATGTCGGACTCGGGCACGTCAGCGACGTTCGCGACGGTGATGTGGCCCCCCTGCCCGCGGACCACGGCCCTGTCTCGATCCTTGCCGAAGAGGATCGGCTGGCCGTCCTCGAGCCGGATGAGCGCATCGTCGCTGGTCTCGGCGTCCTTCAGCGGATCCCACGCGCCGTCGTTGAAGATATTGCAGTTCTGCAGGATCTCCACCAGCGCCGTGCCCTCGTGCGCGGCCGCGCGCCGCAATGTCTCGGTGAGGTGCTTGCGGTCGGAGTCCATGGTGCGTGCGACGAAGGAGGCCTCGGCTCCCAGGGCCAGCGACACCGGGTTGAAGGAGTAGTCCAGCGACCCGAGCGGGGTGGACTTGGTGACCTTGCCCGTCTCGGACGTCGGGGAGTACTGGCCCTTGGTGAGGCCGTAGATGCGGTTGTTGAAGAGCAGGATCTTGAGATTGACGTTGCGGCGCAGCGCGTGGATGAGGTGGTTGCCGCCGATCGAGAGGGCATCGCCGTCGCCGGTGACGACCCAGACCGACAGGTCGGGTCGCGACACCGCGAGGCCGGTGGCGATCGCCGGGGCTCGTCCGTGGATGGAGTGCAGACCGTAGGTGTCCATGTAGTAGGGGAATCGCGAGGAGCAGCCGATCCCGGAGACGAAGACGATGTTCTCCTTGCGCAGTCCGAGCTCGGGCAGGAAGCCCTGCACGGCGGCGAGGATCGCGTAGTCACCGCATCCGGGGCACCAGCGGACCTCCTGATCGGTCTTAAAGTCCTTGGCGGTCTGCTTCTCGTCCGTGCGCGGCACGAGGGCGAGTCCGGGCATGGGCAGGTCAGTCGCGGTCACGGGGGGTCCTCACACGCTCTCGATGACGTCGGTGATGGTGGCGGCGAGCTCCTCGGAGGTGAAGGGCAGTCCGCGCACCTTGTTGTAGCCCATCGCATCCACGAGGTACTTGCCCCGGATGAGGAGCGCGAGCTGGCCGAGGTTCATCTCGGGGATGATCACGCGGTCGTAGGCCTTGAGCACGTCCGCGGTGTTGGCGGGGAAGGGATTGAGGTGGCGCAGGTGCGCCTGAGCCACCTGCCGGCCCTGCGCTCGCACCGCTCGGCAGGCGGCGCCGATCGGCCCGTACGTCGATCCCCAGCCGAGCACGAGCACGCGTGCCTCGCCCGAGGGGTCGTCGACCTCGAGGGGCTCGATGGTGCGCGCGATGGCGTCTACCTTGGCCTGGCGCAGGCGCACCATGCGGTCATGGTTGTCGGGGTCGTAGGAGATGTTGCCGGTGCCGTCGGCCTTCTCGAGGCCGCCGATGCGGTGCTCGAGGCCGGCCACGCCGGGCGGGGCCCACGGCCGCGCGAGGGTCTCGGGGTCGCGCAGGTAAGGCCAGAACTCCTCGGTGCCGTCCTCGGCCGCGTGGTTCGGCGCGGTCGCGAAGGCCGGGTCGATCATGGGCAGCGACGCGACGTCGGGCACCTGCCAGGGCTCGGAGCCGTTGGCGAGGTAGCCATCGGAGAGCAGGAATACGGGGGTCCGGTAGGTGACGGCGATCCGCGCCGCCTCAAGGGCCGCGTCGAAGCAGTCGCCGGGGGAGCGCGGGGCCACGATCGGCACGGGGGCCTCGCCATTGCGCCCGAACATCGCTTGGAGGAGGTCGGCCTGCTCGGTCTTGGTGGGCAGGCCCGTGGACGGTCCGCCGCGCTGCACGTCGACGATGATGAGCGGCAGCTCCAGCGACACCGCGAGCCCGATCGCCTCGGACTTCAGCGCCACGCCCGGTCCCGAGGTCGTGGTGACGGCGAGAGCGCCGCCGTACGCCGCCCCGAGCGCCGCGCCTACGCCGGCGATCTCGTCTTCCGCCTGGAAGGTGACCACGCCGAAGCTCTTGTGCTTGCTCAGCTCGTGGAGGATGTCGGACGCCGGCGTGATCGGGTAGGAGCCGAGGAAGAGCGGCAGGCCCGACTGCTGCGACGCCGCCACGAGCCCGTAGGCGAGCGCGGGATTGCCGGTGATGTTGCGGTAGGTGCCCGGCGCCATGGGAGCTGGCTTGACCTCGTAGCGCACGCTGAAGGCCTCAGTGGTCTCACCGAAGGACCAGCCCGCCTCGAGCGCGGCGATATTGGCGGCGAGGATCTCGGGCTTCTTCTCGAACTTCGCTCTGAGGAAGTCCAGAGTGCCCTGGGTCGGCCTGCTGTAGAGCCAGCACAGCATGCCGAGGGCGAACATGTTCTTCGCGCGCTCGGCCTCCTTCTTGCTGATGTCGAAGCCGGACAGGGCCTCGACGGTCATGGAGGTGAGCGGGATGTCGTGGACGGCGTACGACTCGAGTGACCCGTCCTCGAGTGGATTGGCCGCGTAGCCGACCTTCTCGACGCTGCGCTTGCTGAACTCGTCGGTATTGACGATGAGGGTGCCCCCGGCCCGCAGGTCCTTGAGGTTGGCCTTGAGCGCGGCAGGGTTCATCGCGACGAGCACGTCGGGCCTGTCGCCGGGAGTCATGATGTCGTGGTCGGCGAAGTGGAGCTGGAACGCCGAGACGCCGGGCAGGGTGCCGGCGGGGGCGCGGATCTCCGCGGGGAAGTCGGGCAGGGTCGACAGGTCGTTGCCGAGGCCGGCGGTCTCCGAGGTGAAGCGGTCGCCGGTCAGCTGCATGCCGTCGCCGGAGTCGCCGGCGAAGCGGATGACGACGTGGCCGAGAGGGACGACGGTCTTGGCGTCAGTCGACATTCGGGTCCTCTTCGGGCGCTAGGCGGGCTGGGTTCATTCTCCACCCGGTGGCCATCCGGCCCGCCGCGGGTGCCACCGTCCCCGTCCCGGTGCTTTCACCCCCGAAGTGGCGACCGCTCAGAGGGGAAAGCGGCCTTGGGGGCAACCAAATCGAGGGTGAACCTGCAAGACGAGGGTGAACCTGGCGGGGCCTGGCCCGGTCAACCACGTCGAGGGTGAAAGCGGCGGGGCATGACCCGGGTTACCCTCGGCGGGTGGCCGTGTACGCCGTTCCGGCAGCTCCCGGGCTGCGGGTCCACGTGCTCGACCTGGCCTGCTGCTCGGTGGAGTTCGCCGCCGCCGTGGCCCGCGGGCTCCTCGTGCCGGCTGAGCCTGACAGGGACGGCCGTGTCGACCCCGGGGACGCGGCTGTCCTGGTGATCTCGGGCACGGTGACGGACGCCCTGGCCCCGGCGGTGCTCGCGGCCTGGGAAGCCCTGCCTCCTCGCCGGGCGGCGCTGTCCTTCGGAGCGTGCAGCAACTCCGGCGGCCCCTACTGGGACTCGTACGCCGTGACCAAGGGGGTCGACTCGATCATCCCCGTCCAGGCCTACGTGCCCGGCTGCCCGCCGCGGCCCGAGGCGCTCGTCGATGCCCTCGTCTCCCTCGTGGTCCCCGCATGAACGTCAACTCCTCGGACTGGGTGGCCACGGTGGCGGCACTCGTGCTCGACGGCTTCGCCTACCTCGACCTGCTCACCGCCATCGACCGTCTCGATGAGATCGAGGTGGTGCTCCATCTCATCCGTCCCGACGACCATGCAGACGTGTTCCTCCACACAAGGACACCGGATGCCCGGCTGGATTCGCTCACGACGGTGCTGCCCGCGGCGTCCTGGCACGAGCGGGAGATCGGCGAGATGTTCGGCGTCGAG
>JBPCSL010000200.1:0-13693 GCA_051007175.1 Candidatus Nanopelagicales bacterium | reverse complement strand
ATCTCAACGTCACCCGGGCCGAGGCCGCTGCCCGCTCCCAGCTCATCTCGGTCGACGGCTACGACGTGGACCTCAACCTCACGACCGGCGCCAAGACCTTTGACTGCGTCACCACGGTCGCCTTCGGAAGCCGAGAGGCAGGGGCCAGCACGTGGATCGACCTCGTGGCACCCGAGGTGGAGTCCATCAACCTCAATGGCCGCGACCTCGACCCGAGCGCGGTCTTCGACGGCGCGCGCATTCGCCTCGATGGACTCGAGATCGCCAACGTCCTCATCGTGCGTGCCCGCTGCGCCTACATGCACACCGGCGAGGGCCTCCATCGTTTCGTCGACCCTGTCGACGACGAGGTGTACCTCTACACGCAATTCGAGTCCGCGGACGCGCGGCGCATGTACGCCTGCTTCGAGCAGCCCGACCTCAAGGCCCCCTTCACCCTGCACGTCGTCGCGCCCGACCACTGGCAGGTGGTGAGCAACTCGCCGACCCCGGATCCCGTGGCCCTGGGCGAGGGGCACGCGCGCTGGGATTTTGCGCCCACCCCGCCTATCTCGACCTACATCACGGCATTGGTCGCCGGGCCTTATTACTGCGTGCGCGATGAGTACGCCGGGAAGTTCGGCACCTATCCGCTCGGGATCTTCTGCCGGGCATCGCTCGCGGAGTTCCTCGACCCCGACGACATCTTCCTGCTGACCAAGCAGGGCTTCGCCTTCTTCGAGGACGAGTTCGGCATTCCCTACCCCTTCGGGAAGTACGACCAGCTCTTCGTGCCGGAGTTCAATGCCGGCGCCATGGAGAACGCCGCCTGCGTCACCTTCCTCGAGGACATGGTCTTCCGCTCCCGCGTGACCGATGCGGCATACGAGCAACGGGCCAACACGATCCTGCACGAGATGGCGCACATGTGGTTCGGCGACCTGGTGACCATGACCTGGTGGGACGACCTGTGGCTCAATGAGTCCTTCGCGGAGTGGGCCGCACACCATGCCAATGTGGCGGCCACCCGTTACTCCGATGCGTGGACGACGTTCGGCAACCTCCGCAAGGCCTGGGCATATCGCCAGGACCAGCTGCCGTCGACCCACCCGATCGCCGCTGACATGGTCGACCTGGACTCGGTGCGCGTGAACTTCGACGGCATCACCTACGCCAAGGGCGCGTCCGCGCTCCGCCAGCTGGTGGCCTGGGTGGGCGAGGACAATTTCCGTCGCGGCATCAACGCCTACTTCACCAAGCATGCCTGGGGCAACACGCAGCTCTCCGACCTGCTCGTCGAGCTCGAGGCCACGTCGGGCCGCGATCTGTCGACGTGGACTCAGGAGTGGCTGCGCACCTCCGGCGTCAACCTCATGCGGCCTCAGGCCGAGGTCAATCCCGACGGGACCTACGCCCGGCTCGCCATCGTGCAGGAGCCCCCGTCCATGCCCGAGGGCATCGACCCCACCCTGCGATCGCACCGGATGGCACTCGGTCTCTACGACCTCACGCCCCAGGGGTTCGTACGCCGCGACCGCATCGAACTCGACGTCGTCGGCCCGGTCACCGAGGTGCCGCAACTCACCGGAGCCCGGCAGCCCGACCTGCTGCTGCTCAATGACGACGATCTCACCTTCACCAAGGTGCGCCTCGACGACCGCTCGTGGAAGACCGCCGTGGAGCACATCGGGGACCTGCCCACGGCGATGTCGCGAGCCCTTGTCTGGGGAGCCGCGTGGGACATGGTGCGCGACGCCGAGGTCTCGACGGGCGACTACGTCGACATGGTGATCTCCGGCCTGCCGCATGAGCTCGACATCAGTGTCGTCCAGCAGACACTGCGCCAGGTGAAGTCGGCCGCCGACCTCTACGCGACCCCTGATCACCGCCCGGTCTACCTCGAGCGGCTCGCGACGGCTCTCGACGGACTCATGCGGTCAGCGGAGCCGTCCTCGGATCGCCAGTTGGCGTTCGTGCGGGCCTTCACCGCCTGCGCGACGACCGACGCCCACCTCGCGACGGTCGCCGGCATTCTCGACGGCACCGTGGTGCTGCCCGGCCTCGCCGTCGACCGCGACTTGCGCTGGAGCCTCATCCAGCGACTGGCCGCCACGGGCCGCGCCGAGCTCGACGTGATCCAGGCCGAGCTCGCGATCGACGACACGGCCACCGGTCGGCGCCAGGCGGCGAGCGCCCGGGCTGCGCGGCCGTCGCCGGAGGCGAAGGAGCTCGCGTGGGCGGAGATGATGGAGGAGACGGAGCTGCCCAATGCCATCCTCGAGGCCACCATCCTCGGCTTCGTCCAGCCCGATCAGCCTTACCTCCTCAAGCACTTCCGGGAGAGGTACTTCGCCGAGATCGTGCGCGCCTGGGATGCGCAGACGATGGAGATGGGCCAGGCCCTCGCCATGGGGCTCTATCCAACCCTCATCGTCGAGGAGCGCACGGTGCGCGACACCGACGCTTTTCTCGCCCGGGACGACTTGAACTCCGCGCTACGGCGCCTGGTCGTCGAGGGTCGAGATGGCGTTCTGCGGGCCATGAGGTGCCGACAGGCCGACGCCTAGCGCCACGGCATGCGTCGGGCCGCTAGACCTGCTCGACGTGGAACACGCGCATGCGGCGTCCGTGATCGGCGAGCACGTACAGGCCATCGCGTAGGCCGCCCATGAGGTCGTCGGCCCGGAATGAGCTTGTCATCGACAGGGCGGCGAGCCCGCAGGCGTGGTCGTCCAGCGCGATGCGCGAGAGCCGGCCGGTGACGATCTCCAGGGCGCGCGTGTCGGGGTCGACGGCGACCACCACGCTGCGGTCGGGATCCGGTAGGGCCGCTAGCTTCTCCTCGACGCCGTCACGGCCGCCAACCCAGGCCCCGATGTAGACGCTGAAGGTCAGGCCCGACTGCTCCTCCGCATGAGCGAGAAGCCGCGCGAGCTCCTGACGCTGACCGGGTGAGAGCTCACCACTGGGCACTGGCGCCACCTCGCTCGGTGTGATCCGTGGGACCCGACGGCGTGATGATGCCCGGGCCGCTCGGCGCCGCCATGGAGCCGGCGGGGCTCGTCTGCCACACGGCGGTCGAGGACTCGCCCGCCGACTGCTCGCCCTTGCGCGACCACCCGGGGGCGTAGACGGCGAGGATCACGACGGCGAAGACGGCCGCGGGGATCCCGACGAAGAGCCCGAGGGCTTCGAGCGGCGTGTAGGTCGGCTCGGACTGCCAGTTGATGATCTGGGCCGCGGAGGCGGGCACGGCTCCGACGAGGAGGGCGGCCGCGACGGTTGCGGCGATGGCGATGACACGGGTACTGATGCGCACGCCGACAGCCTAGGGCGTGGGCCGCAGGGCCTGCACGAGGGCGCCCAGCAGCGGCGCGCTCGGCAGGTCGTCCAGGAGGACGGGTCGCCCCCGAGCGTCGGCAAGGGGCACGCGCCAGTTCGGGTACTCCTGGTCGGTGCCCGGCTGGTTCTGCGCCCGCACGTCCCCCACGACATCGGGGAGGGAGACTCCCAACAGCCGGGCCGGAGATGCGGCAAGCACGTGGTGCAGGGCAATCACCAGGTCGGCGACCCCCGCGCCGGCAGCGTCCTCGGCACTCTCGGCAAGCCAGCCGCGCGATCGGGCGAGGTCGAGCCACTCACGGGTCGCGGCATCGTCCAGTGCGCGCTCCTCGTCGACCGGTCTCGTGAGCAGGCCGAGCTCATCGCGGATGCGCACGTGCTCGCCCGCGAGGTAGCCGGCCGTGGGCGGGAGATCGTGCACGGCCACGCTCGCGAGCACCTCCTGACGCCAGTGCTCGGGCGGCCGCAGGGCGCCGCCGTCCCAGCGCTCGAACCACAGGATGGAGGTGCCGAGCAAGCCGCGGTCACGCAGGACGTCCTGGACCCACGGCTCGACCGTGCCGAGGTCCTCGCCGATGACGAGCGCCCCGGCCCGGTGCGCCTCGAGCGCGAGAATCCCGATGAGCGCCTCGTGATCGAAGGACACGAAGGCGCCCCGGTCGGCCGCCTGGCCCCACGGGATCCACCACTGGCGGAAGAGGCCGAGGATGTGGTCCACGCGCACGCCGCCGGCATGCCGCAACACGGTGCGCAGCATGTCGCGATACGGCCGGTAGCCCGCCTCCGCCAGCGCATCCGGATGCCAGGGCGGCTGCGCCCAGTCCTGCCCCTTCTGGTTGTACATATCCGGGGGCGCGCCCACGGACACCTCCTGGGCCAGCACGTCCTGCAAGGCCCAGGAGTCGGCTCCATCGGAGGTCACCCCGACCGCGAGGTCATGGATGACCCCGGCACGCATCCCCACGTCGACGCTCGCCGCCTGCGTGCGCTCGAGCTGCTCGTCGAGCAGCCACTGCAGCCACAGGTAGCGCTCCACGGCATCCGCGTGCGCCTCGCGCCACGCGATGACGTCGGGGGACGTGGGATGGCGGAGCCCTTCCGGCCAGTCGCGCCAGCGACCGCCGTGCGCATCGGCGATCGCACACCACGTGGCGAAGTCGACGAGTCCCTGGCCCTCGCGCTCGACGAAGGCGTCGTACTGCGCCTGCCGGCCCGCCGTCAGGGGCACCCGGCGCACGATGTCGAGGGCCGCGACCTTCGCCGCCCACGCCGCATCGCGATCGAGGAGCTCGTCGGTCACGGCCGAGCCCGACAGGGGCGGCCTCGCCGCCCCGCCGGGCCGCACCTTCTTGCCGATCCGGCGTACCTCCTTGCGATCCTTCCCACCCAGGTAGGCGTACTCGGGGATGTCCTCGATGCGCAGGTACAGCGGGTTGGGGAACCGGCGCGTCGTCGGCAGGTAGGGAGAAGGAATCATCGGCGGGTAGAGGTTGGCCGAGTGCATCGGGTTGACGAGCACGAAGTCGGCACCGAGCGCCTGGCCGCTCCACGCCACCAGGTCAGAAAGGTCGGCCAGGTCGCCCACTCCCCACGAGCGCGTCGAGCGCACGGAGTAGACCTGAGCCATGAATCCCCACATGCGCTCCGCGGAGGCCAGTGCCGGCGGCGACAGACGCTCCGGGGTGACGATGAGGGTGCACTCCGCGAGGCCATCCTCGGACAGGGCCTTCACGGCATGCCATCCCAGCGGCAGGTCCGACGGGATGACGAACGTCGCCTCGCCCACCATGCGGCCATCGACCTCGCAGGGATCGACCCAGCGATTGCTCTGCGCCAACTCGACGACGTCGCCGTCCTCGAGCTCGACCCACACCCGCACCGATGTCCCGTGCGGCACGTGCACAGGGACCTGCGCGTAGCGGCCGCCGGTCACCACCACCGTCGGCGGCAGGGTGCGCCGCCACCCGTCCAGCCGGCGATCCCGGAGCGATCGGTCGACGCTCGCCTGGTCGGTCGTGTCGGCCCCCAGCGACCTCAGGACGGCCGCCACGACCTCGCGATCCACCGCCACGTACTCGCCGGCCTGGTTCCAGTAGTCCAGGGCAACGCCGTACTCCCGTGCCAGATCAGTGAGGTCGGGCGCGCTCACCACACCTCCGGTCGCCGGCCCAGCCACGGCTTCGCCTGCTCGAGCTGCGCGGCCAGCGAGATGAGCGTCGCCTCGTCATAGGGGCGCCCCACGAGCTGCACACCGATGGGCAATCCGGCGTCGTTCCAGTGCAGGGGCAGCGAGATCGCCGGCTGGCCCGTGAGGTTGTAGATCGCCGTGTAGGGAGTGAACCGCTTCTGCCGCTCGAAGTCCTCGGCCGGGTCTCCCCCCTCGGTGAAGTAGCCGACGGGGACGGGGGGCATCGCGAGCGCGGGCGTCAGCACGACGTCGTACGCCGCGGCCGCCGCGATGGCGCCCCGGCTGATGATGCGACCGAACGACACCGCCGCTGCCAGCTCCAGTCCGCTGACGCGCGCACCGCGCGCGCGAAGGTAGCGCGTGAGCGGCATCAGCTCGTCCTCCCGCGCGGGATCGACCGGCGTGAGAAGGGCGAGCACCGACCAGATCGTCTCGAAGGTGCTCACGACGTTGTCGGGGAACGTGGGCGTGAAGTCCTCCACCACGTGGCCGAGCTGCTCGAGCAGTTGGCTCGCGGACTCGTAGGCCTCGAGACAGTCGGGGTGCAGCTCCGCACCGGGGACGATCGACGTGCGGTAGCGGCCGATGCGCAGGACTCCCGGCTCGCGGCCCGCGGCCCGGAGGAAGGTCTCGCCCGCGGGGATGGGCGGCGCGGGGTAGGGGTCGTCAGGGAAGGGCCCCGCCATGACGTCGAGCAGTGCCGCCGCGTCGCGGACGGTGCGCGCGAGCGGCCCGTTGACGGGGAATTCGCCCACCGGGTCGCGAAGCGGGCCGGTCGACACCCGACCGCGGGAGGTCTTGATGCCGACGAGGCCGCAGACGCTCGCGGGGATGCGGATGGATCCCCCGCCATCGGATCCCTGAGCGACGGGCGCGAGCCCCGCCGCCACCGCGGCCGCCGCCCCACCACTCGATCCACCTGCCGACCTCGCAAGGTCCCATGGCGTACGCGCGGGCGGCGCCACCGCAGGCTCCGTGTAGCAGGGCAGTCCGAACTCCGGGGTGTTCGTCTTGCCCGTCATCACGACGTTGCCCTGGCGCATGCGCATCACGAGGTGGTCATCACCGAAGGGCGCCATGTCGTACGTCGCGGAGCCCATGGTGCAGCGCACGCCCGCCTGGAAGTGCAGATCCTTCACCGGCGCCACCACACCGTGGAGGACAGGGAGGTCACGCGGACTGGCGGCGTCGAGCACCGCCTGCTCCGCCTCGCGCGCCTGCTGGAGGGCGGCTTCCGGCGTCAGGGTGATGAACGCACCCACCGTGTCATTGAGCGCCTCGGAGCGGACCAGGTAGTGCTCCGTCAGCTCGACCGGGGAGATCTCGCGGGAGCGGATCGCCTCGGCCTGCTCGAGTGCGGTGAGGTCGTGAAGAGCCGACATGGCGGCAGCGTATGACATGTCATGGCGGTCGCAGTCGGGGAATTGCCGGTCCGGTCCATCGTCGCGGGGACCGGACCGCCCTGGTGCAGGATGGCGATGTGCCCAGTCCACGCCGATGGCTCCCCTCCTACCTGAGCCTCGCGCTGATCTGGGGGTTCTCCTTCCTCTTCATCAAGGTGGCGCTGGAGTCCTTCAGTCCGGGGGAGGTCGCCTTCGGCCGCATCCTCCTCGGTGCCGTCGTGCTCGGCGCCAGCCTGCTGCTGCTGCGCATCGCCCCGCCTCCGCGCTGGGCGCTGTGGCGGCTCCTCGTCGGGTCCCTGCTCTTCGTCGCCACACCGTGGACCCTCTTCGCACTGGCCGAGACGCACGTCTCGTCGTCCCTTGCGGGCATCATCAACGGCGCCACGCCGCTCATGACCCTGCTCGCGACCCTGCTCGTCTTCCGCGAGGAGCGCCCGCGCCCCGGCCGCATCGTCGGACTCATCCTCGGATTCCTAGGCGTCGTCATCGTGGTCGGCTGGACGACGGAGTCCGGCTCTCCCCTGGCGATCGCCATGCTCATCCTCGCCGTCTCCTGCTACGGCGTCGGCTACCCCTACGTACGCCGCTACCTGGTCGGGCCCGGAGTCCCCAGCACCATGAGTCCCGTGTCCATGTCCTTCGGCCTGCTCGCCTGGGGAGTGATCCTCACGCTGCCCCTCGCCGTTCTCACTCCTCGTCCCGACACGCCGCCGACCGGCGCCGCCATCGCATGCCTGGCCGCGCTCGGGATCCTCGGCAGCGGGGTTGCCTACATCCTCAATCTCCGCGTGGTGACGTTGACCGATGCGACCACGGCCAGCACGGTGACCTACGTCATTCCTCTCGTCGCCGTGATCGCCGGAGCCGTGATACTTCGGGAGCCGCTGTCATGGAACGAGGCGGTGGGCGGTGTCATCGTCCTCGTCGGCGCAGGCATAGCCCAGGGGCTGCTCAGGCCGTGGGGGTCCCGCCGGCGTGCCAAGGCGGCCAGGCATTAATCAACGCCATCGGCCCATGGCCCCATGACGCGGCACCGGGCCCTAAGGTCTAGTCGTGCCCGAGTACCCCGCCGCTGAGCGCCTCGATCTCGTCGATGACATCCACGGCCGCGCCGTGGCCGACCCCTACCGCTGGCTCGAGGACGCCACCGATCCGCGATCCGTCGCGTGGCGTGCCGGTCAGGACGAGCTCATGGCGCGCGAGCAGGGCGCGTGGACCATGCGCGGGGGCTTCGCGCAGCGCATCGAGGAGCTCATGGGCTCGGGCAGCGTCTCGCCGCCGTACTACCGGGGCGACTGGACCTTCTTCACCCGGCGCGATCCCGGGCAGCAGTTCCCCGTCCTCTACGCGAAGGGTCCCGGCGACGCCCAGCCGCGCGTGCTCTTCGACCCCATCGCCGTGGACCCCGCGGGAACGACGACCCTCGATGCCTGGCAGCCCAGCAAGGAGGGCAACCTCGTCGCCTACCAGTACTCCGTCGGCGGCACCGAGGAGTCGGTGCTCGCGGTGATGGATACGGACACCGGCGAGACGATCGAGGACGGGATCGACCGCTGCCGCTACTCGCCCGTCGCCTGGCTGCCGGGCCGTCGGCAGTTCTACTACGTACGCCGCCTCGCGCCAGAGCTGCTGCCCGAGTCGGAGCGCAACTTCCACCGACGTGTCTACCTGCACACCGTCGGCACCAGCACCGACGACGACATCCTCGTCTTCGGCGCCGGCATGACGATGACCAACTACTACGGCGTCGAGGTCAGCAGCGACGGCCGCTGGCTGCAGGTCTCGGCCTCCGAGGGCACTGAGCCGCGCAACGACCTGTGGATCGCCGACCTCCAGGCCTCTCCCGCCGAGGCACCGGCGTTCCAGCTCGTCCAGGGCGATGTCGATGCCCAGACCTCGATCCACGTCGGGCGCAATGGCCTCTTCTACATCTCCACCGATCGCGATGCGCCGCGCGGCAGGCTCTGCGTCTGCGCGCCCGAGGATGTCTTCTCGCAGCCGTGGCGCGACCTGCTGCCCGAGGATCCCGAGGCCGTGCTCGATGGCTATGCCATCCTCGACGGCCCCGCGGTCATCCGCCCGCTGCTGCTGGCGACGTGGACGCGACATGTCGTGAGCGAGATGACGTTGCACGACCTCGAGACCGGTGAGCTCCTGCGCCGCATCGACCTCCCCGGCGCGGGCACGGTTGCCGGCCCTGTCGAGCGCCCGGAGGGCGGGCCCATCGCGTGGTTCGTCTACACCGACCACACCACGG
This sequence comes from Candidatus Nanopelagicales bacterium, assembly GCA_051007175.1. Taxonomy (GTDB): domain Bacteria; phylum Actinomycetota; class Actinomycetes; order S36-B12; family S36-B12; genus Mxb001. The sequence continues at coordinate 4,524 of JBPCSL010000200.1, read as the reverse complement.
TGCCCACCATCTACGCCTTCGACCAGCGCGACGGCGAGGTTTCCCTGTGGGAGTCGCCCCCCGGCAGCGTCGAGGTGCCGCGCGTGCACTCCCGCCAGGTCACCTATGCCTCGGCCGACGGCACCGAGGTGCGGATGTTCATCCTGTCCCCGACGGCGGAGCCGGAGGAGCCGCGGCCGACGATCCTCTACGGCTACGGCGGCTTCGGCATCCCCCTCTCCCCCGGCTACTCCGCCACCATCCTCAGCTGGGTGGAGGCTGGCGGCGTCTGGGCCGTCGCCAACCTCCGTGGCGGCGGCGAGGAGGGCGAGGAGTGGCATCGCGACGGGATGCTCGCCAACAAGCAGAACGTCTTCGATGACTTCCATGCAGCCGCCGAGTGGCTCATCGACAACGGCTGGACGACGCGCGAGCAGCTCGCGATCAACGGCGGCTCCAATGGCGGCCTGCTCGTCGGCGCAGCCATGACGCAGCGGCCTGACCTCTTCCATGCGGTCATCTGCGTCGCCCCACTGCTCGACATGGTGCGCTACACGACGTCGGAGCTCGGTCCGACGTGGACCGTCGAGTACGGCGATCCCGACATCCCGGAGCAGCTGGACTGGATCCTGGGCTACTCCCCCTATCACCGCGTCGTCGACGGCACCGACTACCCAGCGACGATGTTCGTGGCCTTCGACAACGACACGCGCACCGACCCCATGCACGCCCGCAAGATGTGCGCGGCGGTGCAGCACGCGACCTCCGGGGAGCGACCGATCGTCTTCCGGGGCGAGGGTGATGTCGGTCACGGTGCCCGGTCGACCTCGCGGGCCGTCGACGAGTCCGCCGACATCCTGGCCTTCGCGGCGCACTGGACGGGCCTCCAGCCCTAGGGAGAGGCGGCCGGGTCCCCCTACCCCGGTCCTCTTACCCGGGTCCCCGATCTGCGCCCCCCGCCAAACCAGGGGAGCATGGGGGCATGTCACGGCTGTGCCTCGTCACCGGAGCGACCGGATACGTCGGCGGCCGCCTGATCCCCCGGCTGCTGGCCGCCGGCTTCCGCGTGCGCGTCCTGGCCCGACACCCTGAGCGACTGCGTGACCGCGAGTGGTTCGCCGATGTCGAGGTCGTCGCCGGTGACGCCGGCGATCCCGCGACTGCGCAGACAGCGCTCGCCGGCGTCGACGTTGCCTACTACCTACTGCATTCCATCCAGCAGGGCGGCGACCTGGAGGCCGAGGAGCGGCGGATCGCGGGCGTCTTCGCCTCGGCAGCCTCCGCTGAGCACGTCGGGCGCATCGTCTACCTCGGCGGCCTCGCCCCCGACGTCCCCACGTCGAAGATGAGCCGCCATATGCGCTCGCGCGTCGAGGTGGGCGAGATCCTGCGCTCGTCCGGCGTACCCACGGTGGAGTTCCGAGCCGCCGTCATCATCGGCTCGGGATCAGCGTCCTTCGAGATGCTGCGCTACCTCACCGAGCGGCTCCCCGCGATGATCACTCCGCGCTGGGTGCGCCAGCGCACGCAGCCCATCGCGATCCGCGACGTCCTGCGCTATCTGGTCCTCGCCGCCGACCTGCCCGCTGACGTCAGTCGCAGTTTCGACATCGGCGGACCGGAGGTGATGACCTATCAGGACATGATGCAGCGGTATGCCGCCGTCGCCGGGCTCCCGCGGCGCATCATCCTGCCGATCAATGTCCTGTCTCCCGGGCTCTCGAGCCACTGGGTCGGACTCGTGACACCAGTGCCGCGTCGCCTCGCGCGCCCCCTCGTTCAGTCGCTGCGGCATCCAGCGGTGTGCGGCGACCACGACATCGAGCGCTACATCCCCGATCCGCCCGACGGCCTCATGCCCTTCGACACCGCCGTCGACCTCGCGCTCACCCGCGTCCGCGATGCCGACGTCGCCACGCGCTGGTCGTCAGCGTCCACCCCGGGTGCTCCCAGCGATCCCTTGCCGTCGGACCCCGACTGGTCCGGTGGCTCCCTCTACACCGACGTGCGCGTGGTCGACTCGACCGCCAGCCCCGAGGACGTGTGGCGCGCGGTCGAGGGCATCGGCGGCCCTCACGGCTACTACTCCGCCACGTTCCTCTGGCAGGCGCGCGGCTTCATCGACCGCCTGGTCGGTGGGGAGGGACTGCGCCGTGGTCGACGCGATCCGGATCACGTCAAGGTCGGCGATGCCGTCGACTTCTGGCGGGTTGAGGAGCGCGTCCCACCGCGCCTGCTGCGCCTGCGCGCCGAGATGAAGATGCCCGGCCTCGCCTGGCTCGAGTTCACGATCGAGCCTCTGGACGATGTCGTGCCAGCCGGTAGCCCCGCGCCGAGACGCACGGGCTCGCGCCTCACCCAGCGCGCCTTCTTCTATCCCCACGGCCTCGCCGGCCACGCCTACTGGTGGTCGGTGGCCCCCTTCCATCGCTTCGTCTTCCCCGGCATGGCAGGGCACCTCGTCGAGGACGCCGAGCAGCATCCCGCGGGTCCGCACACCGCCGACCCGCATCCCGCCGCGCGTTCCACCTCATCAGCAGCGTAGAAAGGGAGTCATGGGTCTCGTTCGCCGTGCGGCTTCGCTTGCCTCGGTGCCCGTCACGACGGGGGCCCGGCTCGCGGGCGCTGCCACCGCGGCGGCATTCGGGGCCGATCGCGATGCGGTCTACGCCAAGGCCACCGCAGCCTCGATCGAGACGCTCACGTCCGCCCTCGCCAAGGCCCGCGGGCCGGCCCTGAAGTTCGGACAGGCCCTCGCCGTCTTCTCCTCGGCACTGCCGCCGGAGCAGGCGGCGCAGCTCACCGCGCTCACGCGGCTGTACGAGGACGCCAAGCCGCAGCCGCTCTCGACCCTTCAGAAGCAGCTCACGCAGCTGCCCAAGGGAGTGGAGATCGAGCCGGAGGCGATCGCCGCCGCGAGCCTCGGACAGGTCCATCGCGGCACCTGGAAGGACGGCACTCCGGTCGCCGTCAAGATCCAGTACGCCGACTCACCGAAGGTCGTCAAGGCCGACATGATGCAGTTGCGGGCGATGGCCCCGCTCGTCGGCAGGCTGCTCCCGACTCTCGACGTACGCGCCCTCATCGATGAGCATGCTTCGCGGCTTGCCGAGGAACTGGACTACACGCACGAGGCTGCCTGGCAGAAGAAGTTCCGCAAGGCGTGGAAGTCCGAGGGGATCGTCATCCCCAAGGTCCTCTTCGCGACCGAGACCATCCTCGTCACGGAGTGGATCGACGGAACGCCGTTCACCGCCCTGACCGAGGAGCACGCGCACCGCCGGGATGCGGCGGGACGGCAGCTGGCGCGGTTCTGCTTCTGGTCGCCCCGCCTCGTCGGCGCGACTCATGCCGACCCGCATCCCGGCAACTTCCGCCTCCTCGAGGACGACCGCCTCGCGGTCCTGGACTTCGGCAGTGTCGCCGCTGATGCCGGGCTCTTCACGCACCTCTTCGCCCAGACGCTCATCCTCACCACCCGGGGTCAGGACGACGAGGTCCTGCGGGCGTGGAGGGACGCGGGGCTCGTGAGCGACTCGACCACGACCGCGCAGCTCATGGAGATGCTCGATCCCGATGACCGGCCCTACACGCGCGAGGAGTTCACCTTCAGCAAGGAATGGCTGCAGTCGCGCTCGCAGCAGTTCCAGGATCCGGTGCAGGCACTGCAGGGAGCGAGCCGGCTGCGCTTCCCGCCCGACTACCTGCTGGAGCATCGCGCCGTCATGGGGACGATCGCCCTCATGTGCGGCATCGACGCCACCGTCGACTTCCGCGCGGTCATCGACGGCGTCGGCGACGCCGTGCCGGTGTAGGCACCAGGCGCCGGTCTCAGCACATGGCCTAGAAGGGCCACGCGCCCAGCAGCAGGTCCTGTCCTTCGCCGGACTCCCATGGCAATAGGCCGGTCTCGCTCGGAGCGACGACCTGGAGCGCGCTCACTGGGAGGCCATCCCGCGCGTACATGAGGTGGGCGAGCCACAGGTGCGCGGGGTCCTCGACCGCCAGCAGGCCGTAGCGCACGCCGTCGATGTCAAGCAGGCACGGCTCGAAGCGGGTGCCCATGGCGACCTCGTGCGCGAGACGAGCCAGAATGCGCCGGCTCTCGACGTAGGAGCCGTCGACGATGACGATCTCGGGGTGACCGTGATGACGGGTCAAGCCCACGGTGTAGTCGGTGGCGACATGGCTCTCGTCCACGATGACGCAGCCCTCGGCCGACGCCCAGCCCCGCCTGTCGATCTCGCGTCGCACGCGCGCCAGGGCGCGCCGCTCGTCGGCGATGATGGCACTTCGATGACTCATGGCCCGAGGGTCGCGCAGGGGTCTGACAGTCGACCATGGTCGCTCTGGATCCGGGCACCCCTACGTGCGTAAGGGGATGGCGTCGCGCAGCGGAATGTGATCGTGGGCGAGGGGCCGGGGGATGACGGTCTGGTAGCGACGCCCCAGAGGGCTGGTCCATGTCGGATCCGGCGGAGTGGACGGGTCGCGAGGCCCTTCATCGTGGACCTGCCAGCCGGAGGCCTCGCGGTGACGGTTGTG
>JBPCSL010000199.1:0-2927 GCA_051007175.1 Candidatus Nanopelagicales bacterium | reverse complement strand
GACGATGAGCGACCTGTCCGAGATCGAGGCGGCCGTCCGCGCCGCGCGGGCCGAGGCTCCGGACCTTCCGGTCGTCGCCACCTTGAGCTTCGACACCAACCTCCGCACGATGATGGGAGTCTCCCCCGCGCTCGCCGTGACCACGCTGGCCGACCTCGGGGTCGACGTCATCGGCGCCAACTGCGGCCGTGGGCTCGACGAGATGCGGATCATCGCTGCCCAGCTGGCCGAGGCACGTCCCGAGGGCGTGCGGCTCATCGTCCAGTCCAACGCGGGACTGCCCAAGCTCGTCGGCGACTCCTTCGAGTTCGATGGCACGCCGCAGGAGATGGCGGTGTACGCCGTGGAGATGCGCGACCTCGGCTTCGACATCATCGGGGCCTGCTGCGGCTCGACGCCGTCGCACATCGCCGCGATGCGCGGGGCTCTCACCTAGTCGACGCGCTCATCCGAGGCAAGGTCCTCACTGTGCCTCACCATCCGGATGAGTCGCGCGATTCGCGCATGTCAGGGAGCCAATGACACGCATTCCACGTCCGCGGGGATGTCCTCGGGGACATTGAAACTGCCCATTGAGATTCTCTGCCACTTACCATCGGAATTGCGTAGGTACGTGGCCAGACGAGGTGTTGCCGTGTCCCGGTAGTCCTCCCCCTCAATGACGATACCGTCCACCACAGCGTCATAGGAGACGACGATGAGGTCACCGTTTCGCGCCACCCCGACGTTGTCGTAGTCGTATGACGTGGCCGGAGTCCAGTCATCAATCATCGCCTCGCCGGTTGTCGGCCATCCCTCCCCGTCGGCGAACTGCACCTGGAAGGCGGGGGACACCTCGACCTCATCTGTCGGTTTCCCCATCGCGTTGGCGGCCTCCCACTTCACGAGAGACATACCTAGGGCCAGGTCTTCCTTGCTCGTGTTGAGTGTCTCGCCCCTGACGACGATGGGGTCCCGCTCGCAGATGGCAGCGATGGCCTTGTTGAAGTTGGCGTAACTCACCATCACCCAATGGCCCAGCCTCGCGTCCCAGCGCAGCACCACAATTCGCGGAGCCTTCTCCTCCGACAAGACCACGCCCGCATCCGGCGACGTCGCGCCGGTCTGGCTGACGAAGAAACGAATGACGCGGATGTCCTCGCGCGGCTCAGTTACGACGAAGTCCGACAGCTCGTAGGCACGGATGCTCACAGGCACGTAGTTGCCCGCCGTGTATCTCTGGCCCGTTGCGCGCACCAAAGTGAAGGCGGGATCGAGATACGTCCTCATGACCTTCATCGACGCCTCCACCTCCTCAGAGGAAGTCGCGACCTTGCCACCACCGGGGGCCGCGAGCGCCAGGAGCCCGAACCACGCATCCACAAGGTCCTCAGCGCTCGCATCCGGATCCGCTAGGGTCTCCTCAGGGTTCGCGAAGGCATCGGTCACCTCGCTCGCTGCGGGGCTTTCGACGCTCGCCGATGGGGTTTGCGACGTTGCCGCCGAGTCTTCCGCGGTTGCCGCAGTGCTCGCGGGGCTCGCCGTGGGGTCGTTGACGGTTGCCGCAGTGCCCCCGCACGCCGAGAGGAGCATCGCCCCCGCAAGAACGACAAGGGCCTTGGAGGGACGCGTATACATGGGCCGAGGGTAACCGAAGCGGTCAGACCACGTGGTGGAGCACCCGCACGGGGGTGTCCTCGCCCGCCGCTCGGTAAGGCTCCAGCTCGGCGTCCCAGGCGGTCCCGAGGAGATAGGCGATCCCATCCTTGAGCTGTGCGCCCGTTGATTCAGCACCGGCGACCGCTGCCCGGAGCCGATCCTCCGACACGAGAATGTCACCGTGCACGCCGATGATCGCGCGATGCAGGCCGAGCGTCGGAGTCAGCGCGTAGCGCTCACCCTCGCGCCCAGGTGAGGGCTCCTCGGTGACCTCCGCGACGAGATCGGGGATGGCCTTGAGGGCGCTCATGAAGCGTGAGCCGAGACCGGGCCGACCAGCCCACGGCAGTTCGGCACGCAGCAGCGGAGGCGAGACCGGCTGTGGCTGCCAGTCCAGGCGGATTTCGGAGTCGACGACGGCGCTCAGTGCCCACTCGACGTGGGGGCACAGGGCGCGGGGCACCGCGTGCAGGAAGACAACGCCGCGGGCGCGGCCGTGCGTCGGCAGGGTCGGGGGCAGCATCGACGGATGAGTCGCCGACCGAGATGGTGGCATCGTGGACATGCCGTGGCCTCCTTCGTGAGGTTCGCCTTCCCCTGCGTCCTCACCCGAAGCCGGGCCTGCCCGACAGGGGCGGCTTGGCCGACCCGCCGGGCCTCAGCCCTTCACGGTGGCTCCACCCTAGACCGTCCCGGGCGCCGATGCGCGCATTGGATAGGGTCACGACACGCCGTAGCGCACCACACCACCGGAGGTACCCCATGGCCGTCGCCCAGCCCGCCGTCCTCGCCGACGTCTGGACCGACCGCGCCGAGGGGGCTCGCTCCCTGGCACGCCAGGCCATCCTTGTCCTCGGCGGCGCTGCTTTCGTCGGCCTCGCGGCCCAGGTGGCGATCCCCCTTCCCTTCACCCCCGTGCCCCTGACCCTGCAGACCTTTGCCGTGCTCCTCGCGGGCGCGGCGTTGGGCTCGCTGCGCGGCGTCATCGCCATGTCGCTGTACGCCGTCGCCGGCATCGCCGGCGTGCCGTGGTTTGCGCAGGGCTCCAGCGGGTTCGCCGCGCCGAGTTTCGGCTACATCCTTGGCTTCATCATCGCGGCGGGCATCGTCGGCCGTATTGCCGAGCACGGTGCCACGCGCACCGTCTGGCGCACCGCCGGCCTCATGGTCGTCGGCAACCTCGTCATCTACGCCGTCGGCGTCACCTGGCTGAAGTTCGCGATCGACGTCACCTGGGCGAAGGCGCTCGAGCTCGGCGTCGCGCCGTTCCTTCTGGGCGATGCCATCAA
>JBPCSL010000198.1:0-13434 GCA_051007175.1 Candidatus Nanopelagicales bacterium | reverse complement strand
AGCTCCAGGAACTCCGGGTCCGAGGAGAGGTCCCAGGGGTTGCCCGCGACCCGCTTGGGGTCAGGAGCGGCGTCGTAGCGGTAGGTCTGCGTGAGCAGCTTGGCGACGAGCCGCTGGTTGAGCTTGACGCCCGTGAGGCGCTCGCCGTCGCGGCGACGGACGTCATCGGGAGCGAGACTCGACGACTGGCTCTCGAGGTTGAAGGAAATGGTGACACCCGACAGGGCGATCGGCGCGTAGACGACCGGATGCTGCGGGCTCACGGCGTCGGGAAGCAGCCCTCTCTCCACGAAGGTGAGATCCGGGGCATCCGACTGTGACTTCTGGCGGGCGGCCTCATCACTCAGCACGACATAGCTGAAGTTGCCGTCGCCGCCCGCGCACAGTGCTGGCTGCCAGCGGCTGATCGCCTCGGCGATGCGATCGGTGCCGAGCAGCGGGATCTCGTCGCGACCGATGGGGCAGGCCGTGCCGATGGGCTGGAAGTCCAGCGGGAAGACGATGCGGTTCTTCCAGTTCGACGCCGAGAGAGGACTCGTATCGAGCGGGTCGCCCGTAGTCGTCCCTCGCACCGAGCCGTCAACCTCCGTGCTGCCGCGCGGCACCACGACCAGCCAGCACAGGGGCGTCTCGCCATCCTTGACCTGCCCGCAACCTAGGCCGGGCGACTCCACGCCTGTCTGGACCTCGAAGTACTCCTCACCGGTGCCATCGGGCCGGGTCCGGGCGTGGTTGACCTCGTTGGAGGTGTAACGGTCGAAGAACTCCGACTTCGGCCCCGTCGTGGTCTTGCCCGTCCATGACTCGAAGGGGACGTAGGCGAGTCCGTCGACCTCCCACTCCGGGTTGGCCTCCTCGGCAGGGTCCGTCACTCCGGTCGTGGTGAGTTGTCGGGAGTTGGTGTTCTGCCCGCCATTCCACGCCCGCTGGCCGCCGTACTGGCACTTCTCCCGAGGCGGGCCGTCGTCCTTCGTGCCGCCCCAGCACTCCATGATCTGCAGGTAATCGGTGCCGAGGTTGCCGAACTCCGGCTTGGTCGGCGCACCGCCGGTCCAGGACACGCGGATGACCTGGTTGACCAGCCCGGTCGTCTGGCTCACGGTCACCGTGAGATCGGTGAATTGACCCTCCCCCGATTTCGTCACCGCGCTGTCGGTGTCGCGCACATGCACGGTGCCATCGGCGCCCACCTCGGACGCACCCGCGGTGGCGGTCAGGCCGAGAACTGCGCTCGCCGCGAGCAGCGACAGACCTAGGGCGCCGCAGAGGATTCGCCTCATGAGGACTCACCGCCCGAGGCAGAGCGGGTCCTCAGGTAGCGGGCCACCAGCGGAGGTGCGAAGAGCAGGGCGAGCAGGACCACCAGGGTTGCGAGGAGGAGGCCGGTGTAGGGGCCCCATCCGGAGCTTGCCTCGGTCGACACCGGAATGCCGGCGACGTAGGCGCCTCCCCCGGTCACCATGCCGCCGCCTGCCGCCGGGTCAACGGCCACGGTGCCGCCCGTCGCCGGATCGACCACCACGCCCGAGCCGTCGGTCGCCACGACCGCACCGGTCTCGGGATCCACGACGACGGCACCGCCGCCGGAGGTGCCCGTCGTGTCGGTCGTGGTCCCGCCGGATCCTCCCCCACCGCCGCCACCACCCGAACTACCGCCGCCGGTCGTGCCGCCTCCGGTCGTCCCGCCAGAGCTGGTTCCGCCACCGGAGCCGCCGCCACCGGAACCACCCCCGCCGCCAGAACCGCCGCCGCCCTCGGCCGCAGTGCCGCACTGGGTCGCACCCTTGGCGTCGCACGCGGGCGGCTGGGGCGCGGTCTTGGCCAGGGTGTTAGTGCCATCCGAGGAGAAGGTGGGATTACTGCACTTGGCGATGTCGATGTTGTCGACGACGGCGCCAGGGATGCGCTTCACCTGCGTGAAGCCTGCCTGCACCAGGTTGATGGGCAAGGGCGAGTATCCGAGTGCATCGGCCTGCTGCTGGCCCTGGCAGAGGAAGTAGTAGGCGAAGTCGGCGAGCGTATTGCCCTTCTCATTGCTGAAGCCGTTGTCGTTGCTCGTGGGGATGATCATGTAGCTGTACGACGACAGGGGGTAGGCCCGCTTATCCGTGTTGTTGTAGACGCCCGCGAGGTTGGACGTGAGGTCCTGGTTGATCTTGACCCCGAGGAGCGCCACCGCGACCGCCTGCGCCGTGGGGAGAACGTAATAGCCGGCCTTGTTGAGCACCTTCACCGCCGGGAACCCTGCGGCCTTGGCGTAGGAGTACTCGACATAGGTGATGGCACCCACGCTCTGGTCCTGCTTGACGTATCCCGAGACGCCCAGGGAGCCGGACTGGGCCACGAAGCCACCGGAGCTGGGGAAGTTCGACGTGAATCCGCACGGGGACCCGCGGCCCACCTTCTGGCAGTAGGCATTCCAGATATCGGGGTACTGGGCGGCCAGCCACGCCGTGAACTGCGCGGTCGTACCGGACCCGTCGGACCGCACCACGGGGACGACCTTGATCGGCGGGAGATTGAGCCCCGGGTTGTCCGCCTTGATCGCGGGATCGCTCCATTGGGTGATGACGCCGGTGAAGATCTTGGCGATGGTCTCCCCCGAGAGGCGCAGCTGCGTCACCCGGTTGGGCCCGATCTTGAGGTTGTACATGAACGCCGTGCCGCCGGCGACGATCGGCATGTAGGCGAAGGGACGCGTCGGGATGGGATCGACGACATTGCCGTCCTTGAGCCCGTAGGGGATCTCGGAGACGCCGAAGTCCACCGTGCCGTTGCGGAACTGGTTGCGCCCGTCCGAGGATCCGGAGGCCTGGTAGTCGATCCGCATGCCGTACTGGTTGACATTGCGGCGCCACTGGTCGAGGGCGTTGGAGCTCCAGGTCGACCCAGCACCCGACACGGGCACGTAGCTGGCCGCGTGAGCGGGCACGGTCGCGAGAGCAGGGGTCGCCGCCAGGACGGCGACCGTGAGCAGGGTGAGGGCGCGCTTCACGTGGGATCTCCGAAAGTCAGGGTCGGCTTCGGGGACGACGATGCAGCGCTGGCCTCCTCGTTCGCGCGGCGAGAGGCCTCCCGCCGGGTGAACCTTTGGGAATCGGCACGTGAACGCGACGCCCGGCGCTTCATCTGGCGCTTCGACAGGTTGCCCGCCCCTCGCCCGCCGATGATCCGGGCGACGATGAAGAGGATGAGCACGAGGAACATGAGGACCGCCGCGGTCCCGAACCCCCGGGCGATCATCGTGGGCTCCGGCGACTTGACGAACTCGAAGGTCGCGAGCGGAAGGGAGACCATGGGCCCTGAAGCCGGGTTGACGTTGAGGGCCGCCGTGAAGCCGGCGGTGAGGAGCACCGGAGAGGTCTCCCCCACGCCACGCGCCGTGCCCAGGATGATCGCCGTCATGAGCCCCGAGCGGGCCGTGGGCAGGGTGACATGCCACACGGTGCGCCACTGGCCGGCCCCGAGCGCGTACGACGCTTCCTTCAAGGTCCCCGGCACGAGCCGAAGCACCACATCGGACGCGCGGATGATGATGGGGAGCATCATCACGCTGATCGCCATGGCAGCAGCAAACCCGGACTTATCGAATCCCAGGATGAGGATGAGTGACGCATAGATGAACAGGCCCGCAACGATCGAAGGCAGGGCGGTCATCGCCTCGGAGATAGTCCGAACGAAGCGAGAGAAGGGTCCCGGGACCTCGTTCATGTACACGGCGCAGGCCACCCCGAGGGGAATGACCACGGTGAGGGCGATCGCGATCATGATGAGCGTGCCCACGATCGCGTGCAGGATGCCGCCGGAGGTCAAGGGGTCGAGAGGCCCGGCGTTCTGCATGTCCTGGGTGAAGAAGTTCCAATTGAGCAGCGCCTCCCAGCCCTTGATCACCGTGAAGGCGACCACGAAGACCAGGGCCATGAGGAGGGTGAAGGCCAGGCTGTGAATGGCCACTGCGGCAATGCGGTCCTTGACCGCGGCGGAGTTCTCGTCGATGAGGACGAGCGCGGCGTAGAGCCCCACGAAGAGCAGGTAGGACACGACGAGAAAACCGATCCAGCCGCTGAACGGCAGGAGGGTGAAGAGCAGAGCCGCGGCGCCCACTCCCCCGATGGCAGCGCCAATGAGGGAGAGGATGTCGGTGCGACGGAAGCCGCCGATCCGGCGTGGCTTGAGGTCCTTCGGCACCGGGGTGCGCGGGGGGCACGTGGTCGTGCCGACGGCGCTCTGGCTGGCCAGGGCGTCGAGCTCGTCGAGGGAGGCAGTCATGTCACGCGTCCGATGAAGCGCCAGAGCGCGAGCGCGCCACGATGGATGAAGCGATAAAGTTGACGATCAGCGTGATGATGAAGAGCGCGAGGCCGGCCGCCATGAGCGCCGATGTCCCGAAGGGCGTGGCCTCGCCGTAGCGCAGTGCGATGAGCGCCGAGACGGAGTTGGCGCCGTTCTGGAGAATGTGGGGCTGGATCATGAAGACCGGCGAAATGATCATGAAGACCGCGATGGTCTCGCCGAGGGCTCGACCGAGGCCCAGCATCGTGCCGCCGATCATGCCGCCCTTGCCGAAGGGCAGGACGACGGAGCGGATCATGCCCCACTTGGTGGCTCCCAGCGCATAGGCGCCTTCACGCTCGCCCACGGGCGCCTGCGAGAACACTTCCCTCATGACCGAGGTCGTAATCGGCGCGACCATGAGCGCGACGACGATGCCGGCGATGAAGGTCGAGGACGTGAAGACCGTCGCAGAGGACAGCGGGTCGTTGGGATCGCTCCCGTCCACGGAGAAGAGGGGGATCCAGCCCAGGTAGGTCGACAGCCACCGGGCGATGCCGATGACCTGACCCTGGAGGAAGAAGAACCCCCAGAGCCCGAAGACGACACTGGGCACCGCCGCCATGAGGTCCACGAGGCTGACGAGGGTGTGCTTGATCTTCCGGGGCGCATACTCCGAGATGTAGAGCGCCACTCCCGTCGAGAGCGGCACCGCGAAGAAGATCGCTGTGAGGGCGATGAGGATCGTCCCCATCAGGACCGCGGCGATGCCGAAGTTCCCTCCGTCGGGCTCCCACGCCTGCGTGGTGATGAAGGAGAACCCTGCTTGCGACAGCGCCTGGAGCGCTCGCACCGTGAGGAAGAGCCCGACGAGGCACATGATGGCGAGCACGGCCACGCCACTCGCGCTCACGCCGAATCGGAAGACCCGGTCCGACGCGCTTCTCGTCGTGGTGGTCTGGCGCGGCTCCTGCTCCTCCGCAGCTCCGGCCTCACCAGGCCGAGGAGGGATGAACGTGGCGGTCACGGGACGACCCTGTCCGCCCCCGGCGTCAGGGCGATGTCGTCAACATGAACAGACAGATCCGCTTCCGTGAACGGCGAATGATCGATCACGAGGTAACGAGTTGGTGAACGCTTTGGCGCTCCACGAGCGCAGAGCCATCATCGCGGTGACATCAGACGTTCACCGGGCGTGCGCTTGAGGGCAATCTCGTGGGTGTCTCATCCCTTCCGTGCCGGAGCAACTGGTGCGGTATGCGGGCGAGCTGGCCCAGACGCGACTCGCGAGCGAGCCGGGCCTGCTCGGACGTAGCGCACGTGCCGGGGCGCAGGCGGACGTGGCCGCTCAGGCCCTCGCCAGGCCCCGGCCGGAGATGCTGGTCGCGGCAGCCTGGCTGCACGCGATCGGCTCCGGGGGCGCCGATGTGCGGACCGGATTCGCGCCCGTGGACGGCGGACTGGAGCTGCTGTCCCTCGGGTGGCCCCAGCCCGTGATCTCACTGGTCGCACACCAGGCCCAGTCGCGCATGATCGCCAAGTACATGGTCGCGAGTCATGAGCTGTCGCTCATCCCACGCATTCAGGGATGGCCGGCCGACATCCTCGACTTCGCGATCCTCACGTCCGGTCCCGATGGACATGCTCAGAGCGTGGCCGACGGACTTGCGGGGGTGGAGGCGAGCCAGGCAGCTGACGGGAGGATCCCCCCGGACGTCGCACAGAAGAGGCTGGCGCGCCTCGAGCGTGCCGGTCGACGTGTGGAGCGAGCTCTCGGCACTACCTGAGAGCCGAGGCCTGGCCTACCGTTGCCCCATGGCCAAGAACCTCGACGTCCGCGTATCCGACACTCTCTGGGAAGCCCTGCACGACCGCGCCGAGTCCAGCGGGCAGAGCGTGAGCCATCTCGTTCAGGCAGCGCTCGCAGAAGCACTCGACGTGGAGCACCACTCGATCTTCCAGGTCTCGACCTCGGGAGCGATCGTCGAAGGGCTCTTCCAGGGATGCGTCTCCGTCGCCGACTTGCGCCGCCACGGCGACCTCGGGCTCGGCACCTTCGAGGACCTTGACGGGGAGATGATCCTGCTCGACGGGCACTGCTACCGGGCCCGGGCCGACGGGTCCGTGACAGAGGCCGGCGACGACGACCTCACCCCCTTCGCGAGCGTCGTCAACTTCGCCGCGGACTCCGTCGCCGAGGTCGAGGGCATCACGTCCTGGGCCGAGCTGACCGCTCACCTGGACGGCCAACGGACGTCGGCGAACGGGATGGTGGCCATCCGCGCGGCGGGGACCTTCGCCTCCCTCGACCTGCGCGCCGCGTGCCGGCACGCCTCGGGCACGGATCTCGTGACGGCAACGGCGGACCAGGGACTCTTCCACCGTGAGGGGATCAGCGGCACTCTCGTCGGCTTCTGGAGCCCCGACTACACGAAGTCCATCGCGATCGCGGGGTATCACATCCACTTCATCAGCGATGACCGCCAGCACGGCGGGCACGTGCTCGACCTCGTGGTGGACCGACTGCCCCTCGAGATCCAGCAGGTCACCGACATCCACCTGGCCATCCCCGAGACCACGGAATTCCTCGAGGCCGACTTCAGTCGCGATCCCATGCAGGCACTGGCTGAGGTGGAGCACGACAAGCGCGGGAAGTCCTCCTAGCGGCGAAGCCACGCTCCCGGCGAGACCAGCAGTGGCGCGAGAGGGCCGGGGAGGTGTCCCCCCGCCAGGTCGGCCAGGGTCACGTGCTCCAGGACCTCCCGCAGCGCAGCGCGCGTGGCCACCCACAGGTCACGCAGCGGCTCGACGTCACCGCCGTATTCGAGATCCTCGGGTGCCTCGCCACGGACGGACACCAGCGGCCCGTCGAGGGAGCGGATGACATCCGCGACCGTGATCTCCCGGGGCTCCTGCGCGAGCCGGAAGCCTCCGTCAGCGCCGCGCTGGCTGGCGACGATGCCGTCCTGCCGGAGCTTGCGCAGGATGTTCTCGAGGAACTTCGGCGGGATGGCGTGCTCGCGACCAAGGGTCTCGGACTTCACCCACTGGTCGGGATCGTCGAGTGCCGAGTGCGCCAGTGACAGCAGGGCCCTCATGGCGTAGTCCACCCGGGCCGATACGTGAAGGGTGCCATTGAAGCGCTGATGGACTCCCCGGTGTGAGGGCAGTCGCTGTGCCACATCCGCGGTCATGAGCCTGCCTTCCATTACGGCGTATGAGGAATGTACATATTGTCTACTGTTCTACCTTACTTTACGGCCGGGGTGCGTGCATGTCGGCGCGCGCGCCTACTCGGCGGGAAGGATCTCGAGGATGAGCGACTCGACGCGTCGCCGGATCTCATCCCGGATGGGGCGCACGGCAGCGACCCCCTGGCCGGCGGGATCGTCCAGAAGCCAGTCCTCGTAGCGCTTACCGGGGAAGATCGGGCATGCGTCACCGCACCCCATCGTGATCACGACATCGGATGCCTGCACCGCCTCGCGCGACAGGAGTTTGGGCGCTTCGGCCCGGATGTCGATGCCCTCCTCGAGCATGGCCTCCACCACGGCGGGGTTGACCTGGTCGGCTGGTGCGGAGCCGGCCGACCTCACGTCGATGCGTCCCTCCGACAGGCGCGCGAGGTAGGCGGCCGCCATCTGCGAGCGACCCGCATTGTGGACGCAGACGAAGAGGACGGTCGGGCGGGAACTCATGCAGACTCCGTTCGCTGGGCGCGGGTTCCCCACTGCCAACGCCTCCGCAACCAGAGGGACACGTAGACAAGCGCCACGAGGGCAGGGACCTCGATGAGGGGCCCGATCGTTCCGGCGAGCGCCTCGCCGCTGGTGACGCCCCAGACCGCGATCGCCACGGCGATGGCGAGCTCGAAATTGTTGCCGGCCGCCGTGAAGGCCACCGTCGCCGACTTGGGGTAGGACAGGCCCAGGGCGCGACTGGCTCCGAGGGACGCGAACCACATGATCGCGAAGTAGACCAGGAGTGGCACCGCCACGAGGAGGACGCTCACGGGATCCGACGTGATGGCGTCTCCTTGAAGGGCGAACATCACCACGATCGTGAAAAGGAGACCGTAGAGGGCGATGGGCGCGATCCGAGGAGCGAAGACGGAGTCGTACCACTCGCGGCCCTTGCGCGCGACACCCACCTGCCGGGTGAGGTAGCCGAGCACAAGAGGGATGCCGAGGAAGATCAGCACCGCCTTCGCGATCGCCCAGGTGGAGAACGTCACGTCTTCGGAGTCCAGGCCTAGCCAGCCCGGGAGGATCGAGAGGTAGAAGGTGCCCAGCACGGCATACGCGAGGATCTGGAACACGGAATTGACCGCCACGAGGAGCGCACCAGCTTCGCGGTCACCGCAGGCGAGGTCATTCCAGATGAGGACCATCGCGATGCATCGCGCCAGCCCGATCACGATGAGGCCTGTCCTGAAGGCCGGGTAGTCGGCGAGGAAAATCCATGCGAGCGCGAACATGAGCAGCGGGCCGACAATCCAGTTGAGGACGAGCGATAACCCCAGCATGCGCTTGTCCTGGATGCTGTGGCCCATCTCCTCGTAACGGACCCGTGCGAGGACGGGGTACATCATCGCGAAGAGGCCGAGGGCGATGAGGAGGCTCGTGTTGTCGACCTGCACGGCGTCCAGCGCCCCCTGCAGGCCGGGGACGAGCCTTCCCAGGAGGAGGCCCGCGGCCATCGCCAGCACGATCCAGAGAGGCAGGAATCGATCGAGAGTGGACAGCCGCGCGATAACGGCGCCATCCACCGGATCTCGGGATGCACTCACGGGGTGTCCGGTGCCGGAGCGCAACACGCACCATCGTCCGGCACCGTGACGAGCACGGCAGGATCATCATCGGTGACGACGTACACCTCCCAGGGGACTCCCGCCGGATCATCGACCCACACCTTGTCTTGTACGGCGTAGCAGCAGAGGGTGTTGACCTCGGCGCGAGTGGTGAGGCCCGCACCCTCGAGGTGAGTCGCGTGCGCGCCGACCTCCTCCGAGGAGAAGACTTCGATGCCCAGGTGGTTGAGCGCCCCCGCCGTCCCCGCCCCGCGCTCGTCGCCGGGCACCTCGATGAGCACGAGCTTCAACGGGGGATCCTCGACACGGAAATTCGCGTATCCCGGTCGGCGCTTATGCGGTGCCACCCCGAAGAGTTCGGAGTAGAACGCGATGCTGGCGTCCAGGTCCGACACATTGAGAGCGAGCTGAATCCGGGACACGCTTCCTCCCTGTACGTGGTGGGGCTCCGCACGCTACCATCCATATCGATGAACGTCGATGTGAATATCGCGAGTCGGCCGCTGGCCGGCCCGGGGCCCGCCTGCTGCCCCTCGGGACTGTCGACTCCCCTCGACAGGGACTCCGCGGAGGAGCTGGCGCGCCTGCTCAAGGCCGTCGCCGATCCCACCCGACTTCGATTGCTCTCGATCCTGAGGTCTCGCCCGGGGTGCGAGGCCTGCGTCTGCGACCTCACCGAGCCACTCGGCCTGTCACAGCCCACGGTCTCCCACCACCTGCGAGTCCTCGTGGAGGCCGGAATCCTCACCCGCGAGAAGCGCGGCTACTGGACGTGGTTCACCATCATCCCCAGCAGGCTCACGGAGCTGGCCGCGGTCCTGGCGTAGCCTCCGGAGCGTGCCAGCAGCGCAGCCTCCGGCCGCACAGCCCCTCACGGGGATTCGGGTCATCGACCTCACCTCCAATGTCGCCGGGCCCTTCGCGGGCGCCGTGCTCGCGGATCTCGGCGCTGAGGTCATCCATGTCGAGGTCCCGTCCGGGGACGACGCACGGCGCATGTCACCCGTCGCGGGCGACGGCTCGGCGTACTTCCACGTGGCCAACCGCAACAAGGACGGCCTCCGCCTGGACATTCGCGATGCCGACGACCGGGCGCGCTTGGGCGCGCTGCTGGACGAGGCCGACGTCTTCGTCACCAACCTGCGGCCCGCCAAACTGCGGGCCTACTCCCTCGACGCGCCGTCCCTGCGCGCCCGGCATCCTCGGCTCATCCACGCGAGCCTGACGGCGTACGGCGACCGCGGTCCAGAGGCTGATCGCGTGGGATACGACGGCGTGCTGCAGGCCCGCGTGGGCATCGCCAGCGTCACCGGCGAGCCCGACAGGCCGCCCGTGCGGGCAGGAGTGTCGATCCTCGACGTGGGCGGCGGCACATGGCTCGCCCTCGGCGTCATCGCCGCGCTCTACCGCCGCGAGGTGACCGGCGAGGGTGGCGAGGTGAGCACCTCGCTGCTGGAGACGGGCGTGAACTGGGTCGGCTATCACGTGGTGGCCGAGCAGCTCACCGGCACGCCGTCGCGGCGCAGCGGCAGCGGCCATCCGGCCTTCGCGCCCTACGGCATCTACTCGGCACGCGGTGGACAGGTGTGCCTCGGCATCGGCGGCGACGGCCTCTACGCCCGGCTCTGCGAGGCGCTCGGCGCACCGCATCTCGCGACCGACCCTCGCTACCGCGTCAACGCCGATCGCGTGGCGCACAGCGACGAGCTTCGCGCCGACCTGGAGGCCGTCCTCGCGCAGATGACACCGGCCGAGGCCATCGAGCGACTCGCGCAGTACGACGTACCCGCCGACGTGGTGGCCCTGCCGGAGGACCTCCTGGCCGACGAGCAGGTGGCGGCGCTGGGGCTCATGGCCGAGGTGGAGATCGACGGGCACCGCCTTCGCATGCCGCGCCTGCCGCTCTCCTTCGACGGCGAGCGGCCACCGATCGACCGGGGCGGCCCCCCATGACCTCCCCGGCCGGGCGATCGTGGGTCGTCCTCTCGACGGTGGTCCTCGTGGCGATCAACCTGCGCACGCTCCTCTCCAGCGTCCCGCCCGTGGAGTTGGAGATTCAGGCGACGACCGGGTGGAGTGACTTCTCGCTCGGGCTGCTCACGACCGTCCCCGTGATCTTCATGGGTGCCGTCGCCCTGGCCGTGCCGAGCGTCGCCGCTCGACTCGGCCGTCAGCAGACAGTGTGGCTCGCTCTTGCGGTCCTCACGCTCGCGGCCGCGATGCGCTGGTGGGGACAGATGGCGGGGGTCATGGCCGTCTCGGTCGCTCTCGCCGGCACCGGCATCGCCCTCGCCGCCGGCCTCGTCCCCGGGATCGTGCGCGAGCAACTGCCGCATGCGATGGGCCGATCCACCGGCGTGTGGACAGCAACGATGTTCACCGGAGCCACCATCGGTGCCGCTCTCACCGTGCCCCTCGCCAGCGCCCTGGGGTCGTGGCAGGCCGGCCTCGCCTTCTGGGCAGTCCCCGCCTTCATCGCGCTGGCCGTGTGGACGATCGTCGAGCGCCCCTGGCGAGGCCTCCACGGCAAGACCGCATCACGCGTGAGTCTCGCCTCGCTGCCGTGGCGCAATCGGGCCGCCTGGGCTCTCACCGCCTACATGGCCATCAACTCCCTCGTCTTCTACGGGGCGCTCGCCTGGATCGCACCCTCCCTCGACGAGCGGGGCTACACCGCGGCTGAGAGCGGACTCCTCTTCGGTCTCTTCGCCGCGTCCCAGATCGTCGGCGGCCTGATCCTGCCCCCGCTCACGCAGCGGATGCCAGGACGACGCGTCGTGTGGGTCATCACCATCGTCATCACGTTCGTCTCGCTCGTCGTCTTCGCCGTCGATCCGCTCCTCGTGACGCCGCTTCTTCTCATCCTCTTCGGCATGTCCAACAGTGGAGGATTCGCCATCGCGCTCGGGATGCTGAGCGAGTTCGTGCCGGACGCCGCGGCCTCGGCTCGTCTCACGGCGATGGCCTTCACGGTGACATACCTGGTGGCCGCACTCGGGCCCGCGATCGCCGGCGCCATCCTGCAGGTCACCAACTCCTGGGTGCTGGTCTTCCTGGTCCTGGCCGTGGCGGCCCTGGCTCAGCTCCCCGCGATCATCCCGCTGCGCAAGGGCACGCTCATCAGCTGACGGGGACGAAGTCCACCTTGTCGCGCACCCCGCAGTCGGGGCAGCACCACGTGTCGGGGACAGCAGACCACGGCGTGCCAGCCGGGAAGCCTTCGCGCGGATCGCCCACGCGCTCGTCGTAGGAGTAGCCGCACCCCGGGCACCGCATCGCAACGGGGCCCTCGGCGACGAGCACAGATCCCGGCAGGTCCTCGGAGCGGGTCGCGACAGATCGCGAGGACTCCGGCGCGGGGAAGCGGCGCAGGACGCGCTCACGCTTGCCGGGCTGGATGTTGGCCAGCGTCATATCGCCGTCGTAGTGCGCGGCCACGCGTGGATCCATCACCCGACTCCACAGCGCAGGCACGATGGCCAGCAGGATCATCCCCCCGTAGCCGGTCGGCAGGGCAGGCGCGCCCTTCTCGTCACGCAGGGCCTGAAAGCGACGCGTGGGATGCGCGTGATGATCACTGTGTCGCTGCAGGTGGTAGAGCAGGACGTTGGTCGCGATGTTGTTGGAGTTCCAGCTATGCCTCGGCTCGACGCGCTCATAGCGCTCCTTGCCCGGAACGCCGACCCGCTGCCGGAGCATGCCGTAGTGCTCGAGGTAATTGACCGCCTCGAGGAGGGTGAGGCCGACGACGGCCTGGATGAGCAGGTAGGGCAGGATCCCCGGGCCCAGCCACACGACCATGACCGCCCACAGCACGATCGACATGGCGAAGGCGTTGAGGATGTCATTGCCGGGGCGGAAGGGGTGCTGCCCGCGACGGCCGAAGCGCCGGGACTCCTGGTGCCAGGCATTGTGCAGCGAGCCCGCGACGGTGCGCGGCCAGAACCGGTAGAAGCTCTCCCCCACCCGCGCGCTCGCCGGATCCTCCGGTGTCGCGACGCGCACATGGTGGCCGCGATTGTGCTCGATGTAGAAGTGGCCATAGAAGCACTGCGCGAGGGCGATCTTGGCGAGCCATCGCTCGGACGACTCCTTCTTGTGCCCGAGCTCATGGGCGGCATTGATGCCGAGGCCGCCGATGAAGCCAACCGTCACCGCGAGTCCCACCTTGTCGATCGTCGACATGTCGCTCGTCGCGATGTACCAGAAGGCGAAGGCGAATCCGGCGTACTGCAGTGGGAGGAAGAGGAAGGTGAGCCACCGGTAGTAGCGGTCCTCCTCGAGGGCCTTGATCACCGAGTCCGGGGGGTTCGCCGGGTCCAGCCCGACCGCCCAGTCGATGAGCGGGACGA
>JBPCSL010000197.1:0-4625 GCA_051007175.1 Candidatus Nanopelagicales bacterium | reverse complement strand
TGCCGCCACCGGATTCACCGAGATGCCGCGGCCCCTCGCCACGGTCACCTGGCACGACGAGCTCCTGGCCTCGCTCTCCGCCTACCTGCCGGGGGCCGAGGACGGCTGGGACTGGATGCTGCGCGACATCGCGGACTACCTCACCGGTTCCGCCGACGCCCCGCAGTGGGCGAGCGACCTCGGCCTGCTCACCGCCCGCATGCATGCCTGCGCGGCGACGCCCAGCGACGTCATCCCCGCGCCCGTCTCGCGTGGGGACCTGCGCCCGCTCGCCGCGCACTACCGGCGCCTCCTCGACGCGATCGACGGGCTCGACGACGACCTGCACCAGGCGCTCGCGCCCTGGGATCGCCGCCTGGAGGACGCGGCCCGCGTCCTCGCGAGTGCGGAGGACATCGAGCTCATCCCCCTGCACGGCGACCTGCACGCGGGGCAGTTCCTGCGATCGCCCGAGACGTGCGTCATCAACGACTTCGACGGCAATCCCCTGCTGCCCCCGGAGCAGCGCGGGGCACCCGGGCCGACAGCGCACGATGTCGCCGGACTGCTGCGCAGCCTCGATCACGTCGCCATCTCGGCCGCACGCCGCATCGAGGATCCCTCGGCGCTTCCGCGCGCGCGCGAATGGGCGGCTCAGGCGCGGGTCGAGGCACTCGAGGCCTACGAGTCCCAGGACGGCGTACCCGCACTCGACCGGCAGATCCTGGGTGCACTGGAGTCGCTGTCGCCGCTCCACGAGGCGGTCTACGCGGCGACCTACCTGCCGCGCTGGCGCTACGTGCCGCTAGCGGTGCTAGCCGGCGGCTGGTGACGACGCGCTCATCTCGCGCGCCACGGCCACGACGAAGCCGTCGACGTCCTCCGCCGTGGTGTCCCAGGAGCACATCCAGCGCACCTCGCCAGTGGCCTCATCCCACTCGTAGAAGCGGTAGCTCTCCTGGAGCCGCGCCGTCACGTCGCGCGGGAGGATGGCGAACACCGCATTGGCATCGACCTGTCGCTGCACCTCGACACCGGGAATGCCCTGCACCCCGTCGCGCAGTCGCTGAGCCATCCCGTTGGCGTGGGTGGCATTGCGGCGCCAGAGGTCATCGGTGAGCAGGGCGCACAGCTGGGCGCTCACGAACCGCATCTTGCTCGCGAGCTGCATGGACGACTTGCGCAGGAACGGCACGGCATCGGCCAGCGCCGGATTGAGCACGACGACGGCCTCCGCGCCCATCGCGCCGTTCTTCGTGCCACCGAAGGACAGGATGTCGATGCCGACGTCGGTCGTGATCGCCCGCAGCGGGACGCCCAGGCCTGCCGCGGCGTTGGCGATGCGGGCGCCGTCGAGGTGGACCTTCATGCCCAGTGCGTGGACGTGCTCGACCAGGGCGCCGAGCTGATCGACGGAGTACGCCGTGCCGAGCTCGGAGGACTGCGTCACCGTCACCACGGCCTGCTGCGCGCGATGCACGTCGCCGAAGCGCACCGCGTGGATGTCGATCGCCTCCGGAGTGAGCAGGCCGTCGACGGTCGGCGTCGTCCACAGCTTGAGGCCGGCGACCTTCTCCGGCGCACCGCCCTCGTCGACGTTGACGTGGGCGGTCTCCGTGCAGATCACCGCCTCCCAGGGGCGGCAGATCGACTGGAGGGCGACGACATTCGCCCCGGTCCCGTTGAAGACGGGGAAGGCCTGGGCCTGCGCGCCGAAGTGCTCGCGCACGAGGTCCTGCAGTCGCAGCGTCTCGTCATCCTCGCCGTAGGCGATGGCGTGGCCATCGTTGGCGCGCACGATCGCGTCGAGCACCTCGGGGTGAATGCCGGCGTAGTTGTCGCTGGCGAATCCGCGCCACTTCACGCTAGGCCTCCGTCAGGTCGAGGCGGGTCCCGTTGGCCGGGCCCGACTCCTCCAGGGTGCCAGCAATGGCCGCCGCGAGATCACGGGTGTCGGTGTAGCCGGGGAACTCCTGGGCGGGATCGGCCTGGCGCATGCGGTCGTCCACCAGGGCCTTCACCGTCACGATGATGGCCCGCGCCGGCGAGTTGCGGAAGGCATGGGCAAGACCGCGGACCCAGGTCTCCGAGGCCGCCTTGGCGGTGGCGTAGGCGACATTGCCGGCCGTGGGCTTGGCCACCGCCGTGCTCGACACCATGACGTAGCGGCCCGAAGGCGACTGCTCGAGCGGCTCGCGGAAGGCCACGGTCGTCGTGCGCACCGTGCCGAAGACGCCCGGAGCGATCGCATCCCACGCGGCCAGCGCGTCGAGGTCGACGGACGCCGAACCCTTCCAGCCACCGACGAGGTGCACGACGGCATCGACGCGCCCGTGCCGGCTCAGCAGGTCATCGCGGAATCGGATGACGGCATCCACGTCGAGGAGGTCGACGACCGCCCACTCGCCGCCGACGGACTCGGCGAGCGCACGCGCCAGGGACTCGTCGCGGTCCACGACGACGACGAACCAGTCCTGCGCGAGCGCCTGCGCCACCGCGGTGCCGCCGATGCCCGCGCCGAGCACGACGGCCAGGGGACGGCTCATGCCGAGACGCCCGTGATGCCGCGCGCCGACTCGATGGTCGGCGACAGCGCCTTGCGCAGCGACTCGTAGAAGACATTGAGCGGGAACTCATCGGGGAGAACGGCGTCCACCGCCTCCTTGAGCTCCGACGGCAGCGCATCGGCGCCCTTGGCCCATGCCGACTGCGGATGCGGCGGCACGAGGCTGCTCACGAAGGCGTAGGCCGCGAGCCAGTGGCCGAGCCTCGAGCGGTCGATGCCCTCGCGGTAGAGGGTCTCGACCTCCTCGCACAGGGCGTTGATGCTGCCCTGCACGCGGCTCCAGTCCACCCGCAGGGTGTTGTCGGTCCAGCGGATGACGTCGTTCTTGTGCAGCCACGCGAAGATGATCTGCCCCGCGAGTCCGTCGTAGTTGCGCACGCGATCGCCGGTCGTGGGGAAGCGGAAGAGCCGGTCGAAGAGGATCGCGATGCGCACATAGGGTGCGAGGACGACGCCACGCTCCTCCAGGATCTCGGTCTCACGGAAGGTGGCGAGATCGCAGCGCAGCTCCTCGAGGGCATACATCCAGTAGGGCATGCGCTGCTTGATCATGAAGGGGTCGAAGGGCAGGTCGCCGTGGCTGTGGGTGCGGTCGTGCACGAGGTCCCACAGGACGAAGGTCTCCTGGGCGAGCGACTGGTCGTTGAGCAGGAGCTCGGCCTCGGGAGGCAGGGCAAGGCGCAGCTGATCGGCCGCCGCCTGGGACACGCGACGGAAGCGGGCCGCCTCGCGGTCGCAGAAGATGCCGCCCCAGCTGAAGGGCACTACCTCGCGGGTCGCGACGGTCTCGGGGAAGAGCACGGCCGAGTGAGTGTCGTAGCCGCTCGTGAAGCCGACGAACTCGATCGGCACGAAGGCAGCATTGTCGTACGCCGTTGCCTCGAGCTCGGCGATCCATGCGGGCCACACGGTGCGCACGACCACGGCCTCGACATTGCGGTTGGGGTTGCCGTTCTGCGTGTACATGGGGAAGACGACGAGGTGCTCGACGCCATCGCGACGGTCGGCCTCCGGATGGAACTTCTGGAGCGAGTCAAGGAAGTCGGGCACGCCGAGTCCCTCACTGCGCCACCGCTCGAAGTCGACGATGACCGCATCGAGGTAGGCCGCCTGGTGCGGCACGAGGGGCGCGAGGTCGCGCAGGGCCACGATGATGTCGTCGATGCGGGCCGAGGCGATCGTCTGATCGCCCGCGATGGAGCCGTCCTTGGCCTGAAGGGGTCGCAGTGCCTCGACCGCGATGACGAGGCGCTCCCACGCGGGGCTCGCGGTCACGGGGCTCTCGACGGTGGATCGCTGCTCGCGCGCGCGGCGCGCGGACGCCCAGGTGACGAGCTGGCGCCACAGCGCCCGGTGGTCGAGGTCGTCGATGGAGTCGTCGCCGGCGAAGTCGGAGTCCGCGACCACGAGCACGCGGCCGAACCCGGCATCGACCCCGACCATCACGGGGGCCTCGGCGGGCGATGCGGTGTCGAAGGTGCGCGCGAAGACATAGGGCTGCTCGGCGTCGACCTGCAGCACGCCCGCGCGGTAGAGGCAGGCCTCGGCCACGCCCGCGAAGACATTCGACCCCTGCGCTGACGCGGGATCCAGGCGCACCCACGTGGACACGTCATTGAAGCGATGCACCGGGTCCTGCGCGGTCGCATTGACGACGGAGACGCCGAAGCGCTCGGCGATGTCGCCCAGCGAGTTGCCGTACTTGCCCTGCTCCGTCTCGGCAAGGACGACCAGGCCGCCGCCCGCGCGTACGAACTCCTCGATCGCCTCGATCTCGGCAGGCTCGTAGACCGGCGAGCCGATCCCGACGGTGGCCTCCCATGCGTCCTCCGAGCAGTGCGGGAGGACGAGCACGTCGACATCGGCGAGGGTCTGCGGCGTGAGCGCGCCCGACACGTGGGCGTCGACCGTGAAGCCGGCCTCCCGCAGCTCGCGCGCTGCCTCGGCATAGGAGGAGTCGGCCGGGTTGGCCGGGCTCATGGCCTGGGCCACCTCGGGACGGATCGACCAGGCCTGGCGATGACTCTCATCAACAAGGACGCGGGCGAGCGGACGCATGGCACCTCCCGGGAGAACGGTC
>JBPCSL010000196.1:0-7987 GCA_051007175.1 Candidatus Nanopelagicales bacterium | reverse complement strand
GATCACAGCAGTGCCCATAACCGAAAAGAACAACACCGATCCGCGTACGCCGGACGGCAACACGACAAGGGAGAACTCAAGTGGCGAAGGCCAAGTTTGAGCGCACCAAGCCGCACGTCAACATCGGCACCATCGGTCACATCGACCATGGCAAGACAACCCTGACAGCGGCCATCACCAAGGTGCTGCACGACAAGTACCCGGACGTGAACCCCTTCACGCCGTTCGACCAGATCGACAAGGCTCCTGAGGAGCATCAGCGCGGCATCACCATCTCGATCGCGCACGTCGAGTACCAGACCGAGGCGCGCCACTACGCGCACGTCGACTGCCCTGGTCACGCTGACTACATCAAGAACATGATCACCGGCGCGGCCCAGATGGACGGCGCGATCCTCGTGGTCGCCGCCACCGACGGCCCGATGCCGCAGACCAAGGAGCACGTTCTCCTGGCCCGCCAGGTCGGCGTCCCCGCCATCGTGGTCGCCCTCAACAAGTGCGACATGGTGGACGACGAGGACCTTCTCGAGCTGGTCGAGATGGAGGTGCGCGAGCTCCTCTCCTCCTACGAGTTCCCCGGCGACGACATCCCCGTGGTGCGCGTGGCCGCCTTCCCGGCGCTCAACGGCGACGAGAAGTGGGCCGACTCGATCATGGAGCTCATGGGCGCGGTCGACTCCTACATCGCCACCCCTGAGCGTGAGGTCGACAAGCCGTTCCTCATGCCCGTCGAGGACGTGTTCACCATTACCGGTCGCGGCACCGTCGTCACCGGTCGTATCGAGCGCGGCATCGTCAAGGTCAACGAGGAGGTCGAGATCGTCGGCATCCGTCCGGATTCGACCAAGACCACCGTCACCGGCGTCGAGATGTTCCGCAAGCTCCTCGACGAGGGCCAGGCGGGCGAGAACGTCGGTCTGCTCCTGCGCGGCACCAAGCGCGAGGACGTGGAGCGCGGCCAGGTCGTCTGCAAGCCCGGCTCCATCACCCCGCACACGGAGTTCGAGGCCCAGGTCTACATCCTGAGCAAGGACGAGGGTGGCCGTCACACGCCGTTCTTCGACAACTACCGTCCGCAGTTCTACTTCCGCACCACGGACGTGACCGGCGTCGTGCACCTGCCCGAGGGCAAGGACATGGTCATGCCTGGCGACAACACCGAGATGAAGGTCGATCTCATTCAGCCCATCGCC
Source organism: Candidatus Nanopelagicales bacterium (assembly GCA_051007175.1). Lineage (GTDB taxonomy): Bacteria > Actinomycetota > Actinomycetes > S36-B12 > S36-B12 > Mxb001. Next base: position 6,794 of record JBPCSL010000196.1, on the reverse strand, counting down.
ATGGAGGACGGCCTGCGCTTCGCTATTCGCGAGGGCGGCCGCACCGTCGGCGCGGGTCGGGTTACCAAGATCATCAAGTAGTGGCGGTCCCGGGGAGGCGCTCGCGCCTCCCCGGGCTCACCAGGATCGGCCCACACCGGGCATGAGACACACAGCGGCACCGAGTAGAAGGACAGGCGAAGCCACCATGGCGGGACAGAAGATCCGGATCAGGCTCAAGGCCTACGATCACGAGGTCATCGACAGTTCGGCGCGCAAGATCGTCGACACGGTGACCCGTACCGGCGCGCAGGTTGCGGGCCCGGTGCCGCTGCCGACCGAGAAGAACGTGTACTGCGTCATCCGGTCGCCCCACAAGTACAAGGACAGTCGCGAGCACTTCGAGATGCGCACGCACAAGAGGCTCATCGACATCCTCGACCCCACGCCCAAGACCGTCGACTCGCTCATGCGGCTGGACCTGCCCGCTGGCGTCGATATCGAGATCAAGCTCTAGGACGATGACCATGTTGAGGAATGTCAAGGGTGTGCTGGGCGAGAAGCTCGGCATGACCCAGGTATGGGACGAGAACAACCGGGTCGTCCCCGTCACCGTGGTGAAGGCCGGCCCGTGCGTCGTCACCCAGGTGCGCACGCCTGAGATCGACGGCTACTCAGCCGTCCAGATCGGGTTCGGTGCGGTCGACCCCCGCAAGGTCAACAAGCCCGAGGGCGGCCACTTCGCCAAGGCAGGCGTGTCCCCGCGCCGCTACCTGGTCGAGCTGCGCACGAGCGACGCGACCGACTACGCGCTGGGCCAGGAGGTGGGCGCGGAGACCTTCACGGCGGGCGATGTCGTGGACGTCACGGCTACCTCGAAGGGCAAGGGCTTCGCCGGCACCATGAAGCGACACGGCTTCTCCGGCGTCGGCGCCTCCCACGGCGCCCACCGCAATCACCGCAAGCCCGGCTCCATCGGCGCGTGCGCCACCCCGTCGCGTGTCTTCAAGGGACTGCGGATGGCGGGACGCATGGGCGCCAACCGTCACACGACTCAGGGCCTGAAGATCCAGGGAGTGGATGCCGAGCGCGGGCTCATCCTCATCAAGGGCGCGGTGCCCGGCCCCAAGGGCGCCATGGTCCTGGTCCGTTCCACCTCGAAGGCGGTGACTTCGTGACCACCATCGACATCGTGACGCCGGCCGGCAAGGCCAGCGGCAAGGTCGACCTGCCCGCGGAGATCTTCGACGTGCAGGTCAACGTGCCGCTGATCCACCAGGTCGTCGTTGCCCAGCTCGCGGCTGCGCGCCAGGGCACGCATGACACCAAGACGCGCGGCGAGGTGAGCGGCGGCGGCCGCAAGCCCTACAAGCAGAAGGGCACCGGCCGCGCGCGCCAGGGCTCGACCCGCGCGCCGCAGTTCACCGGCGGCGGCACGGTCCACGGGCCTTCGCCGCGTAATTACGACCAGCGCACGCCCAAGAAGATGAAGGCCGCCGCGCTTCGCGGAGCCCTCTCCGACCGGGCCCGCGACGGCCGCATCCACGTCGTGACCGGGATCGTCGACGGCGACGTGCCGTCGACGAAGAAGGCCCAGGAGTTCATCCTGGCCGTCACGGAGCGCCCCAAGGTGCTCGTCGTCCTGGAGCGCGAGGACACCGTGTCGTGGCTGAGCCTGCGCAACCTGGCCGAGGTCGCCATCGTGGCCCCCGACCAGCTCAATACGTATGACGTTCTCGTCAACGACGACGTCATCTTCACCAAGGAGTCCTTCGACGCCTTTGTCGCCGGGCCCGTCAAGGGCAAGAGCGCCAAGGCCGTCGCGACCGAATCGGAGGTGTCGGCATGAGGATTCCCGACCCGCGTGACGTCCTGTTGGCCCCGGTCATCTCTGAGAAGAGCTACGGGTTGCTCGACGAGAACAAGTACACCTTCCTCGTCGCGCCGGATGCCAACAAGACCCAGATCAAGATCGCGGTGGAGCAGGTGTTCGGCGTGCGGGTGACCGCCGTCAACACCAACAACCGCGAGGGCAAGCGCATCCGCACCCGGCGTGGGTGGGGTCGTCGGGCCGCCACGAAGCGGGCCATCGTGTCCGTGGCTCAGGGCGATCGCATCGACATCTTCGGCGGACCGGTTAGCTAGGGCGAGGGACGAGACAATGGGAATCCGCAAGTTCAAGCCGACGACGCCTGGCCGTCGTGGCTCCAGCGTCGCCGACTTCGTCGAGATCACGCGCTCCGAGCCGGAGAAGTCCCTGGTGCAGCCCCTCCCCAACAAGGGCGGCCGCAACAACCAGGGCCGGATCACCACCCGTCATCAGGGTGGTGGCCACAAGCGTGCCTACCGGGTGATCGACTTCCGGCGGGCTGACAAGGACGGCGTGCCGGCGAAGGTCGCTCACATTGAGTACGACCCCAACCGCACCGCCCGCATCGCGCTGCTGCACTTTGCCGACGGCGAGAAGCGCTACATCCTGGCGCCCACGAAGCTCAACCAGGGCGACACGGTGGAGACCGGCCCATCGGCCGACATCAAGCCCGGCAACAACCTGCCGCTGCGCAACATCCCTGTCGGCACCGTGATCCATGCCGTCGAATTGAAGCCGGGTGGCGGAGCCAAGATCGCCCGCGCCGCCGGGTCCAGCGTTCAGCTGGTCGCCAAGGACGGTCCCTACGCGCAGCTGCGCATGCCGTCCGGCGAGATCCGCAATGTCGACGTCCGCGCCCGCGCGACCGTCGGCGAGGTGGGCAACGCGGAGCAGTCGAACATCAACTGGGGCAAGGCCGGCCGCATGCGCTGGAAGGGCCGTCGCCCCACCGTGCGCGGCGTGGCCATGAACCCGGTCGACCATCCCCATGGCGGCGGCGAGGGCAAGACCTCGGGAGGCCGGCATCCGGTCAACCCCAAGGGCAAGCCGGAGGGCCGCACGCGCAAGGCCAAGAAGGCCAGCAACAAGTTCATCGTCCGTCGTCGCAAGACCGGCAAGAAGCGCTAGGAGACGACAGTGCCCAGAAGCCTGAAGAAGGGTCCCTTCGTGGACGGCCACCTGCTCAAGAAGGTGGACGCCCAGAACGAGGCGAAGAGCCAGCAGGTCATCAAGACCTGGTCGCGTCGCTCCATGATCGTTCCCGCCATGCTCGGCCACACCATTGCCGTGCACGACGGGCGCAAGCATGTGCCGGTCTTCGTGACCGAGCAGATGGTCGGCCACAAGCTGGGCGAGTTCGCTCCGACACGGACCTTCAAGGGTCACGTGAAGGACGACCGCAAAGCGAAGCGCAAGTAGTCCACGGTCACGAGAAGCAAGGGGATAGCGATGGAAGCCAGGGCCCAGGCGCGGTTCGTCCGTGTCACGCCCATGAAGGCGCGCCGAGTGGTGGACCTCATCCGTGGTCTGCCCGCGTCGGACGCCCAGGCGGTGTTGCGGTTCGCTCCGCAGGATGCCAGCGAGCCGGTCGGCAAGGTGCTCGACAGCGCCATCGCCAACGCGACGAACAATCACAATCTCGACCCGTCGTCCCTCTTCGTGGCCGAGGCCTTCGTCGATGAGGGGCCGACCATGAAGCGCTTCCGCCCGCGCGCTCAGGGCCGTGCGTTCCGCATCGGCAAGCGCACCAGCCACATCACCGTCGTGCTGGAGTCGGTCGCCCCGAAGGAGCCGGTGAAGGCCGGCAAGCCCGCGGCGAAGAAGAAGAAGGAGGCCTGAGATGGGTCAGAAGGTCAACCCCCACGGCTTCCGTCTGGGCATCACCACTGACTTCACGTCCCGGTGGTTCGCGGACAGCTCCAAGCCCGGACAGCGCTACCGCGACTACGTCCTGGAGGACGTCGAGATCCGCAAGTTGCTGTCCAAGGGCATGGAGCGCGCCGGCATCAGCAAGGTGGAGATCGAGCGCACCCGCGAGCGTGTCCGCGTCGACATCCACACGGCTCGTCCCGGCATCGTGATCGGCCGTCGGGGCGCCGAGGCTGACCGCATTCGCGGCGACCTCGAGAAGCTGACCGGCAAGCAGGTGCAGCTCAACATCCTCGAGGTGAAGAACCCCGAGCTCGACGCCCAGCTCGTGGCGCAGGGGATCGCCGAGCAGCTCTCGAGCCGCGTGTCCTTCCGCCGGGCCATGCGCAAGGGCATGCAGAGCACCATGAAGGCGGGCGCCAAGGGCATCCGCGTCCAGGTCTCAGGTCGTCTCGGTGGCGCGGAGATGAGCCGCACCGAGTTCTACCGCGAGGGACGCGTCCCGCTGCACACGCTGCGTGCTGACATCGACTACGGCTTCTATGAGGCGCGCACCACCTTCGGCCGCATCGGAGTGAAGGTCTGGATCTACAAGGGCGACGCCCCGACCAGCCGCGCTGAGCGTGAGGCTGCCGCAGCGGCGGCACGCCTCGGCCAGCCGCGCCGCCCCGAGCGTCCGCGTCGCGGCGGTCGTGACGAGTCCGTCGAGGCCGTGGCTGTGGCCGTCGAGGCCGCTCCCGTGGAAGGCGAGGTCTGAGATGCTGATCCCACGCAAGGTGAAGCACCGCAAGCAGCACCACCCGGGACGTAGCGGGGCTGCCACGGGCGGCACCGAGGTGACCTTCGGCCAGTACGGCCTTCAGGCCCTCGAGCCGGCGTATGTCACCAATCGGCAGATCGAGTCCGCTCGTATCGCCATCACGCGCCATATTCGCCGCGGCGGCAAGGTGTGGATCACGATCTACCCGGATCGCCCGCTCACGAAGAAGCCGGCTGAGACGCGCATGGGTTCCGGCAAGGGATCCCCCGAGTGGTGGGTGGCCAACGTCAAGCCGGGCCGCGTCATGTTCGAGCTCAGCTACCCGAACGAGAAGGTGGCCATCCAGGCGCTCACCCGTGCCATGCACAAGCTGCCGATGAAGTGCCGCATCGTTCGCCGCAGCGAGACAGTGGAGGTCTGATGGCTGCCGGTACGTCATCGCAGGAGTTCCGCGGTCTCACTGACGAGGAGCTCGTGACTCGCCTGCGCGAGTCGAAGGAGGAGCTGTTCAACCTCCGCTTCCAGGGCGCCACGGGCCAGCTGGAGAACCACGGACGGCTTCGCGCGGTCCGCAAGGACATCGCCCGCCTCTACACGGTGATGCGCGAGCGCGAGCTCGGCATCACGCCCATGGGCGGTGCGGCATGAGCGACGAGAAGGTGAATGTGAGCACACGCAGCACCCGCAAGGTCCGCGAGGGGTACGTCGTCAGCGACAAGATGGACAAGACCGTCACCGTCGCAGTCGAGGATCGCTTCAAGCACCCCCTCTACGGCAAGGTGGTCCGTCGCACCAGCAAGCTCAAGGCACACGACGAGCAGAATGCGTGCGGCGTCGGCGACCGCGTGCTCCTCATGGAGACGCGCCCGATGTCCGCGACCAAGCGCTGGCGCGTCGTCGAGATTCTCGAGAAGGCGAAGTAGGGGAGAAGACGTGATCCAGCAAGAATCCCGACTCCGTGTCGCCGACAACACCGGCGCCAAGGAGCTCCTCTGCATCCGAGTCCTGGGTGGCTCGGGGCGCCGCTACGCGGGCATCGGCGACATCATCGTCGCGACCGTGAAGGACGCCATCCCGGGCGGGGGTGTCAAGAAGGGCGAGGTCGTCAAGGCCGTCGTCGTGCGCACCCGCAAGGAGCACCGCCGGCCCGACGGTTCCTACATTCGCTTCGACGAGAATGCCGCCGTGATCCTCAAGGGAGACGGCGAGCCCCGCGGCACCCGCATCTTCGGACCGGTGGGCCGCGAGCTCCGCGAGAAGCGCTTCATGAAGATCATTTCGCTGGCGCCGGAGGTGCTCTGACATGGCAGGCCTTTTCGTTCGCAAGGGCGACCTGGTGCAGGTGATCAGCGGCAAGGACCGTGGCATCACCGGCAAGGTCATCGAGGTCTTCCCGGAGTCTGAGCGCGTCATCGTCGAGGGCGTCAACCGGATCAAGAAGCACACCAAGGTCGGCCAGAGCAATCGCGGCGCCAAGACGGGCGGCATCATCACCACCGAGGCTCCAATTCATGTCTCCAACGTCATGGTGGTCGATCCGGAGGACAGCCGACCCACGCGGATCGGGTACCGCCAGGAGAAGGTCGAGAAGCGCCGTCCCGACGGCAGCACCTACGAGTCAGTGCGCAACGTTCGCATCTCGAAGCGCACCGGTAAGGACATCTGATGACCGCCACTACGACGCAGCGCGACATGCCTCGGCTGAAGGTGCGCTACCGCGAAGAAGTCGTGCCCGCCCTGCAGGCGGAGTTCAACTTCGACAACGTCATGCAGGTCCCGGCCGTCACCAAGGTCGTGGTCAACATGGGCGTGGGCGAGGCCGCACGGGACTCCAAGCTCATCGAGGGCGCCATCAAGGACCTCATGGACATCACAGGCCAGCGTCCCTCGGTGACCAAGGCCCGCAAGTCGATCGCCCAGTTCAAGCTGCGCGAGGGCATGCCCATCGGCGCCCACGTCACGCTTCGAGGCGACCGCATGTGGGAGTTCCTCGATCGGCTCACCTCGATCGCCCTGCCCCGCATCCGCGACTTCCGGGGCCTCTCGCCCAGGCAGTTCGATGGCAAGGGCAATTACACGTTCGGGCTCAATGAGCAGTCCATGTTTCACGAGATCGACCAGGACAAGATCGACCGCGTCCGCGGCATGGACATCACGGTCGTGACCACCGCAACGAATGACGATGAGGGCCGCGCACTGCTTCGGCAACTGGGCTTCCCCTTCAAGGAGAACTGACGTGGCGAAGAAGGCACTAGTCGAGAAGCAGCAGCGCAAGCCCAAGTTCGAGGTGCGTGGCTACACCCGGTGCACCCGTTG
>JBPCSL010000195.1:0-21786 GCA_051007175.1 Candidatus Nanopelagicales bacterium | reverse complement strand
AGTCGGGATCATGCTTGTAGCCGTCGAAGAAGTGCTCCATGTCGACGAAGACGCGTCGGTCGTGCTCGCGCAGGAATCGCACGGTGTCGGAGACCATGGCGAGGTTCTCCTCGTTGGTCGTGCGCAAGGCCTCGGCAACGTGCCGCACGTCCGACTTCGCGACCAGGGTGATGACGGGAGCCTGCGAGTCGAGGAGGGCCTTGACCTGGGCGTCGTCCTTGACCTTGACCCCGGCCTTGCGCGTCGCCCCAAAGGCGACGAGCTGGGCGGTCTGCAGGTCGAGCTCATCACGGGCACGGGCGAAGAACTCGGTGTCCTTGGGCAGGGCACCGGGCCAGCCCCCCTCGATGAAGCCCACGCCATACTCGTCGAGAAGGCGGGCGACGGCGAGCTTGTCGGCGACGGAGTAGGTGATCCCCTCGCGCTGGGCACCGTCGCGCAGGGTCGTGTCATAGACATGGAACGAGTCCCCCAGGGGCAGGGTCGCCATGGCCGTCCTCTCTCAAGCAAAAAGCCCCTCGCGGGTGCGAAGGGCTGCGCATCGATGCCACGAGGGCGCCGATGCGCTAGTTAATGATGATGCTGTGACGCACGGGGCCAGTGTAGCGGCCTGAGGTCCAGGCGGGAACCCCCGTCTTCGGGCAGGGCGGGAGGGAAAACGGCATCGGTGCAGGTGACGACGTGGTCGATGGCGCCCCAGGGAAGCGAGCCGCCCGATTCCCTAATCGCGAGGGGCGCTTTCCAGCGCCGCAAGATCAACGAGGTCCTGCGGCCGGCCTGTGGCTCTCTTGTTGGCCTTGAGGCCTTCCAGTCCGATGAAAGGCACGACCAGGCCATCGAGGGGAACATCGAGCCGTTCACTCCAGCACGAATCGAAGTCGACTCCCGTGGGAGTCGTCAGCAGGTCGACTCGATTGGGCGGATAGCCGAGTTGGATCACGACGTCCTCGGCGAGGAAGTCACGCGGCACCAATCCGACGTCTGAGAATCCAAAGTCGTCGAGCGCCTCGGTCACACGCTCGGCATTGCCGGGGTCAGGCCACACCCAGACGTCAAGGTCCTTGGTGAGCCTGGGAATGCCGTGCGCGGCCAACGCCCAGCCACCCACCACGAGGTAGCGGACGCCCCTACGGGCGAAGCACTCGAGCAGTTCTTGGAAGTCCCGGTTCAGTCTCAACGGTCCACCCCTCGAACTCGCGTCGCAGGTCAACGAGGGCCGCGATCCGCTCCTCGACCGGCCGAGTGAGCCAATAGTCGCGGTCACGATCAGGCTCCGACATCGACTTGCGTGCCACGACGCGGGCGACCTCGCTCATGGGCAAATCCTACCGCTGATCAGCCGGCTTCATCCGTGTCGAGACCTAGGCGTCGACGATCTTGTGCAGCCACGCGTGCTTGTCCGGGACGGCACCTGTCTGGATGTCGAGCAGCGCGCGACGTAGTCGCATGGTGACCTCGCCTGATCCCCCGTCGCCCACCGTCCAGTTGCCGATGCGCGACTTCACGAAGCCCACCGGGGTCACGACGGCGGCGGTCCCACACGCGAACACCTCGGTGATCTCGCCCGACGCGCAGCCCTCCTGCCACTGCTCGACGCTGATGCGGCCCTCCTCGGCCTTGATGCCGAGATCCTGCGCCACAGTGAGGAGCGAATCGCGGGTCACGCCGGGCAGCAGCGCACCGGTGAGCTCCGGCGTCACGAGTCGAGCCTGATCGCCGGAGCCGAGGACGAAATAGAGGTTCATGCCGCCCATCTCCTCGACCCAGCGGTGCTCCGCCGCGTCGAGCCACACCACCTGGTCGCAGCCGTGCTGGGCTGCCTCGGCCTGCGCCACGAGTGACGCGGCGTAGTTGCCCGCGCACTTCGTCTCGCCCGTGCCGCCAGGCGCCGCTCGCACGTAGTCATCGGAGAGCCACACGGTGACCGGATGAATGCCCTTGGAGAAGTACGCGCCGGCGGGCGACGCAATGAGCAGGTACTGGTAGGTGCTGGAGGGACGCACGCCGAGCCCGACCTCGGTGCCGAGCATGAAGGGTCGCAGGTAGAGGGAAGTCTCTCCCCCGCTCGGCACCCAGTCGCGGTCGGCGCTGATGAGCGCCGAGAGGGATCCGATGAAGAGCTCCTCGGGCACCTCTGCCATGGCGAGGCGCCGCGCGGAGTTGTTGAACCGGGTGGCGTTCTTCAGCGGCCGGAACGTCCAGATGGACCCGTCGGCATGGCGGTAGGCCTTCATCCCCTCGAAGATCGCCTGCCCGTAGTGGAGGAAGTTGGTCGCCGGGTCGAAGGTGAGCGGCTGGTAGGCCACGAGCTCGGCGTCGTGCCAGCCCTTGTCCTCGGTCCACGTCGCCCGGACCATGTGGTCGGTGTAGTACTTGCCGAACCCAGGGTCGGCGAGGATCTCGGCGCGGCGCTCGGGCGAGGTGGGCGACGCATGGGGCTTGCTGACGATCGGCCACAGCCGCGTGTCGGCAAGGGCAGGGGATTCGGCCGAGGTCGTCATAGCGCGAGGGTACTCAGCCCGCCGCTGCCCGGGCCAGTGCGTCGCCGATCTGGCTGGTCGATCGCACCGCGTCACCGCGCGAGGCGAGGTCGGCCTCCACGGCGGCCTCGACGCGGGCGCCCTTCTCCTCCTCGCCCACGAAATCAAGCAGCAGGGCCAGGCTCATCACCGTGGCCGTGGGATCCGCCTTGCCCTGGCCCGCGATATCCGGGGCCGAGCCGTGGACGGGCTCGAACATGCTGGGGTTGCTGCGACTGGGGTCGAGGTTGCCGCTGGCGGCCAAGCCGATGCCCCCGCAGATGGCGGCGCCGATGTCGGTGAGGATGTCGCCGAAGAGGTTGTCGGTGACGACCACATCGAAGCGCTCCGGCTGGGTGATGAAGAACATCGCCGCGGCATCGACGTGCTGGTAGTCGGTCTTGACCTCGGGGTACTCGGCCGCGACTCGGTCGAAGGTGCGCTTCCAGAGGCTTCCGGCATTCGTGAGCACGTTGGTCTTGTGGACGAGGGTCACGTGCTTGCGGCGCCGCATCGCACGGTTGAAGGCCTCACGGATGATGCGTTCTGCGCCGTACGCCGTGTTGATGCTCTCCTCGGTGGCGACCTCCTGCGGGGTGCCGCGGCGCAGTACGCCGCCCGCACCCACATAGGGCCCCTCGGTGCCCTCGCGGTAGACGACGAAGTCGATCTCCTCCGGGCCCTTGCCGAGCAGGGGCGACGTCACGCCTGGGTAGAGCTTGACGGGGCGGTAATTGACGTGGTGGTCGAGGTTGAACCGCAGCGGGAGCAGCACCCCGCGCTCGAGGACGCCCGGCGGGACCGTGGGGTCGCCGATGGCGCCGAGCAGGATCGCGTCATACCCGCGCAGCTCCTCCAGCACCGAGTCCGGGAGCGTCTCGCCGGTGGCGTTGTAGCGGCGTGCGCCCAGGTCGTACTCGGTCGTCGTGACGACCATGTCGCCCTTGACGGCATCGAGGACCTTGAGGGCCTCGGCAACCACCTCGGTGCCGATGCCGTCGCCGGGGATCAGGGCAAGGTTGAGGGTCTGCGGCATGCGGGGAAGGTTAGTGGGGAGGGCGAATGGTCATGACGCGAGGTAGCGCCGGAGGGCCTCCCGCACGATCGCGCTGGCCGTCGACCCCTCGGACTCGATACGGGCTTCCAGGTGCGTGTAAAGGGCGGGGTCCAGGCGCACCTGCACGACGCGCGAGGGCCCATCGCCCAGCGGTGGACGCCCCCGCCGGTACACCACCGTGAGCTGGTCATCCTCATAGCCCGCCTCGGCCTCCTCCGCCCAGGCGTCCAATTCCTTGTCGGCGGGGACGCCGGGGTACTTCCAGTCCTTGAGGTCCAATTCCATGGGTCACCCCTCGTCGAGGTAAGTGAGGAAATTCCGACGCATCGGCATGGCGTAGATGACGATGTGCGCGCCCACCGCCGGGGTCACGGTCACGACTTCAAGCAGGCGACCAGCCGAGTCGGGCCCGAGGTGCATGGCGCGGCCCCGATAGCGCCCATCCACCGTCATCACCACCAACGCCTGGCCGATGGCGTGACACATGTCGGCGTCGGTGACGCCGTGCTTACGCGCGCTGTCACGGATGACGAACCAGCCACGCTCCTTAATGTAATACATAAATCAGGAGGTGCCTAGCCCACGACGCTGGCCTTCACGGCAGTGCCGATCGCCGCGAGGGTGTCGTCGCCCACCAGCACCGTGCCCGACAGCGGCGCCGACAGGGAGATCGTGAGCGTCTCGCCGCTCGACTCCTGACGCAGCACGGTCTCGCGCGACACCGCGGCGGTGCGACGGGCCCGCAGGGAGACCGTGAGGACCGCCGCATGCTCCATGACCGGGCCTCCCGGTGCGGAGCGGCGTACGACCACACCGATTACCTGAGAATCCAGGGCAACACTCGTGAACTGGGCGGCCAGGCGGGGTATGGCAAGGGCGCCGGGAGCCGCCGTGATCGTCGTGACCACGCAACCGGCGATATCGCACACCTGCCGCTGCATCTCGAGCTGCAGGGGCATGGGCCGAGTGGAGCGGGCGACCCCACTGCCGGCAGTGGACAGGCCGACCACCAGGCGGCCGGTCCAACCGTTGCCCGACATGTCGAGGGTGGCCGTGCGCCGGATCTCGGGCAGATCCGGCGCGGGCGAGGCAAGGGCGGGCGATGAGGCCGCGAGCGCGGCCAGGGCCAGGACGGGGACGAGGAAACGGGCAGACTTCATGGGGACCTCCAGTCGTGGATGGAGATCGGACGCTAGGTCGGCTTCCCGTCCAGGGGCCGCCCGCGGCGCCGGCCGTGGATCAGGAGCCCCAGCCGCCCCTGTGGATATCGGGAGTTGGCTGCTACCCTTGCCGGCGATGTACTCCGTGCGACTGCTTCTTGGCAGCCGCGACGAGGCCTAGGGGTCCCGAGTAGGGGCCTGAGCCGGCCCCCTCGTCGCGGAGTCTCCTGCTGCGCCGGTCACCACCCCCTTGCCGAGGAGACCGCCACCATGACCCAGCCCACGGACATCCGTAACCCGCAGCAGCCCTCGCCCATGGCGTGGCAGCGCTACCGCCCCTTCCGCCCCATCGACCTGCCCGACCGCACCTGGCCGTCGAAGGTCATCACCGAGGCACCCCGGTGGTGCGCTGTCGACCTGCGCGACGGCAACCAGGCCCTCATCGACCCCATGTCGCCGGCGCGCAAGAAGCGCATGTTCGAGTTGCTCGTCGAGATGGGCTTCAAGGAGATCGAGGTCGGCTTCCCGTCCGCCTCGCAGACCGATTTCGACTTCGTGCGCCAGCTCATCGAGGAGGACCTCATCCCCGATGACGTCGTCATCCAAGTGCTGACCCAGTCGCGCGAGCACCTCATCGAGCGCACGTTCGAGGCGATCCGCGGCGCCAAGCAGGCCATCGTCCACCTCTACAACTCGACGTCCACGCTGCAGCGACGCGTCGTCTTCGGCCTGGACAAGGACGGCATCAAGGACATCGCGGTGCATGGGGCGCAATTGTGCGCGAAGTACGCCGAGCAGATCGCCGACGAGACCGAGGTCTTCTTCGAGTACTCCCCCGAGTCCTACACGGGCACCGAGCTGGAGTTCGCCGTCGAGGTCTGCAATGCCGTCACCGAGGTGTGGCAGCCCACCCCCGACCGCAAGGTCATCCTCAACCTGCCCGCCACCGTCGAGATGGCCACGCCCAACGTCTACGCCGACTCCATCGAGTGGATGCACCGCAACCTGGATCGTCGCGACAGCGTCGTGCTGTCCCTGCACCCCCACAACGACCGCGGCACCGCGGTCGCCGCTGCCGAGCTGGGCTACATGGCCGGCGCGGACCGCATCGAGGGCTGCCTCTTCGGCAATGGCGAGCGCACCGGCAACGTGTGCCTCATCACCCTGGGCATGAACCTCTTCAGCCAAGGCATCGACCCGCAGCTGGACATCCGCGACATCGACGGGATTCGCCGCACGGTGGAGTACTGCAACCAGATCCCCGTGCACGAGCGCCATCCCTACGGCGGCGACCTCGTCTATACGGCGTTCTCCGGCTCGCACCAGGACGCGATCAACAAGGGGCTCCAGGCGATGGAGGCCGACGCCGCGGAGGCGGGCGTCCCGGTGGACAACTTCCGCTGGGAGGTCCCCTACCTGCCCATCGACCCCAAGGACGTCGGTCGTACCTACGAGGCCGTCATCCGCGTCAACTCGCAGTCCGGCAAGGGCGGGGTCGCCTACATCATGCGCACGGAGTACAAGCTCGAACTCCCCCGACGGCTCCAGATCGAGTTCTCCCAGGTCATCCAGCAGGTGACCGATGAGGAGGGCGGCGAAGTGTCACCCGAGGAGATGTGGTCGGTCTTCTCGGCGGAGTACCTCCCCGACCCGTCCGCTCCGTGGGGCCGCTTCGCCCTGAAGTCGGTGAAGCAGGAGTCCGACATCGATGGCGACACCACCGTCGATGTCGTGCTCGTCGTCGCGGGCGAGGAGGTCGAGCTCACCGGACGCGGCAACGGGCCGGTCGCGGCATTCTGCGAGGCGCTGGGCCAGCACAGGATCGACGTGCGCGTCCTCGACTACGCCGAGCACGCCATGAGCGCCGGGGGCGATGCGACAGCGGCGAGCTACGTGGAGTGCGCCGTCGACGGGCGCATCCTGTGGGGCGTCGGCATCGACCCGTCGATCACGACCTCATCGCTCAAGGCGATCGTGAGCGCGGTTAACCGCGCCGTGCGCGAGGCCTAGGTCCCGGGATGGGGTGGCCCGCCCGCCGAACCGCAGCGAGCACCAGGTGAATGCTGTTGTGTCTATTCGGCCGGAATGGGCTCAATAGACTGCATAGCGTTCACCTGACCACCGCGAGACTCGACATCTGGGACGGCGTACGACTCCCGGCTGGGCGCCGCGAGTGGTCCGGCAGCGGGACGCCCCACGACCCCCTCACCAGAACTGACGGCGAGCCCACGGGCAGGAGCGCTGAGACAAGGGGTCCGACCCGCGAGGCTTGGAAGACCAAATCGTGCGCGAGGCCTAGAAGACCAGGTCGACCGCGCGGCCCTTGTGGGCGCCAACCTCCTTGATGATGGCGTCCATCGCGTCCGCGGGGACCGCGTGGTCGACGGTGAGCACGATAAGGGCGTGCTCCCCCGACTGGTCGCGACTCACCTGCATGCCGCCGATGTTGACCTGCGCATCGCCGAGGATGCGGCCGACGGTCGCCACGACACCGGGACGGTCGTGATAGCGCAGGAAGACCATGTGCTCGCTGATGGGCACGTCGACACTGAACTCGTCGACCTCCACGACCTTGGCGATGTCGTGCGGCCCGCTCACGGTGCCACCGACGCTCACCACCGTGCCGTCGCTGCGCGTGAGGCGCACGCGCAGGAGATTGCGGTAGTCGTCGCTCTCGAGGTCGGTCGTGAGGGCGACCTCGACTCCGCGCTGCTGCGCCAGGACCGGGGCATTGACATAGGACACGGGGTCGTGGACGAGGCCCTGGAGGACGCCCTTGAGGGCCGCTAGCTCCAGCACGCGGACGTCGAGCTCGGCGACCTCCCCGCGCACCTCGACGTCGACACGCTGCAGCGCGCCGTTGAGCAGGCCGGCCGCGATTCCGCCGATGCGCTGGGCCACCGGCACGAGGGGCCGGATGGCCTCGGCGATCACACCGCCCTGGACGTTGACCGCGTCGGGCACGAGCTCGCCCGCGAGCGCCTGGCGCACGGACTTGGCGACGGCGATGCCGGCCTTCTCCTGCGCCTCGTCGGTGGAGGCACCGAGATGGGGGGTGGCGACGACGGACTCCAGCGCGAAGAGCGGGGAGTCCGTGCAGGGTTCCTTGGAGTAGACGTCGAGGCCGGCACCCGCCACGCGTCCCTCGGAGATCGCCTCGAAGAGCGCCTGCTCGTCGACGATGCCGCCGCGTGCGGCGTTGATGACGTAGACGGACGGCTTCACGAGGCGCAGCTGCTCCTCGCCGATGAGGCCGGCGGTCTCCGCGGTCTTGGGCAGGTGAACGGTGATGAAGTCGGACTCCCGCAGCAGGTCGTCCAGAGACACCATGCGCACTCCGATCTGCGCGGCGCGGGCGGGCTGGATGTAGGGGTCGTAGGCGATGAGCTTGACCCCGAACGCCGACAGTCGCTGCGCCACCAGGATGCCGATGCGACCGAGGCCGACGATGCCGACGGTCTTCTCCGACAGCTCGACGCCGTTGTACTTCGACCGCTTCCACTCGCCGTTCTTCAGCGCCATGTTGGCGGGCACGACATTGCGGGCGACCGACAGGAGCAGGGCGACGGCCAGCTCGGCGGCGCTCACGATGTTGGAGGTCGGCGCATTGACGACCATGACGCCGGCCTGGGTCGCGGCCTTGACGTCGACGTTGTCGAGGCCCACGCCCGCGCGGGCGACGACCTTCAGGTTCGTGCCCGCGGCGATGGCCTCGGCGTCGACCTGGGTGGCGGAGCGCACGAGGAGGGCGTCCGCGTCGCCAATGGCGGCCAGCAACTCGCTGCGGTTGGCACCGTCGCAGTGGCGAATCTCGAAGTCGGGGCCGAGGGCCTCGACAGTCGCGGGGGACAACTCCTCGGCGATGAGGACGACGGGCTTGGACACGGCTCACCTCGGGCATTGCGGCCCGCGGATCAGGCCGGCGGGGCGAGTCTAACGAGGGCGGAGCAGACCCTCGCCCGCCGTCGCCAGGCCGTGAAGGAGGTCACAGTGCGGAGAAGGCGTTCCTTGGCCGCGACCACCAGGGGGGCGCCGAGGCAGCCTGCCCGTGCAGCGGAGAGGCCTTCGTGGCCGGGCAGGAGCCTGGGTCTCCAGCTTCGGCGGGTCGGGCCTTGGTAACCGGACAGTCGGGGACGACGGCCACCGTGCGCGTGACCGTTGCCGCCGCGGCGGTGTAGGTGTTGACGAACGTAACCCGGGTCGCCTGGCCCGCGGCGATCGCCAGCGCCGCGGTCGCGGTGCCCACGGTGGAGCGCGTGCTGGTGACGGGAGTGGAGTAGGCCCAGCGGGTCGTGCTCGACACCACCCCGTCGGGGACGCGCCAGGTGAGGACGCACATCCCGGCGGTCGCCGCGCGCAGGCGCGACGCGGTGATCGAGCAGCCGCCCTTGGCCGAGACCTCCAGCCGCTCGATGGGGACGGCGGTGCCCAGGCGAGCGGTCTCCCCCGTCGCCAGTCGTGCGACCGTGGAACTCGGCCAGCGCTGCCCCTCGAGCGTCGGCTGCACGCTCACCGGGTCCGGCTGCCCTCCATGTCGCTCGGCCACCGAGCAGGTCATCCCCGCGGGCACCGCGACGCGCCACGACTGCTTGTGCGTGCCCACCGGCATCAGGTGCGTCCGCCGCAACTGCCGGACCCCGTCGGTGCACGTGGTTACGAGCTTGACGTTGCCGGTGCGCCACTCGTCGCCGGTGAGCACCTTCTTCGTCACGATGAGGGTGCCCGTGCCGGCGCCGCTCGAGGAGCGCACGGACGGCCGCAGCCACGCGTCGGCGACCTGGCCGGCCTCGTCGGTGACCTGGTAGCGCAGCGGGGTCGCCGTACCAGTGAATCCCGGTGTGGGCGTGAAGACGACCGTGCCGGTCGCCGGATCGATCGCGTAGACGCCGTCGGGAGTCTCCACTCGGGTGGAATCGCACTGCGGGGGCGACTGCGCCGCACCGCACAGTCGCAGGCTCGACGTCACCCAGGGAGCAGCATCAGGAGAATCGTTCTCCCACGGATCCAGGGCCTGCGGTGTGTCCGCCCTACCGGAGGAGACATCGTCGGCGGCCTTCGGTGGGTCGGTCACCCACACCGTGATCACCGCATCCACCACCTGGCCGTCACTGGTCTCCACCTGGTAAGGCATTTCCACCTTGCCCTTGAAACCGTCGGCCGGGGCGAACGTCACGCCGCCCGTCCTGGGATCCACCGTCCACGTTCCCTGCGGGGTGGTCGCCTGCGTGGCGGCGCAATCCGGCGGCGTGCTGCCGTTCGGGCACAGTCGCAGGCTCGAGCCGTCGAACGACTGACCCTGACCCGGGACGTCGTTCCCGATCGGGTCCAGTGTCACCGGATTTCCCGGCCGCACCACCCCGTGGTCATCGTCGGTGACTGGGACAGGCCCCGGCGCCCCCCCGCCGCCGGAACCGCCACCTCCGGAACCGCCACCGCCGCCACCTCCGGAACCGCTACCGCCGCCACCTCCGGACGGCGGCGCGGTCACCGCAATGGAGATGAGGCCATCGTCGCGATTGCCGTGATCGTCGGCGATGGAGTACACGATCGCTGCCGGGCCGGAAAAGCCCGGCGCCGGTCTAAAGGACACGGTGCCATCGCCGTTGACCGTGAAGGTACCGGTGGCGTCGGTGACGATGGTGTCGTCGCACGCGGGCGCGACATCGCCGACTCCGCACAGTCGCACAGTGCCGAGCACCAGCGGATAGGTGCCTCGAGTGTCGTCGGTGCCAGCGGGCACGCTCACGGGCGTCCCCGCGGGCGTGGTCGCGGAGTCATCGCCCGCCACGGGCATGACCGGAGCGATCATCGTGATGGTCACCGTCGAGAAGTCGCGATTGCCCTGCGAGTCAGCCACCGAGTAGGGCAGCGACACCTGACCCGTCCAGCCGGAATCCGGGACAAAGGAGACCGTGCCGTCGGGGTTCACCGTCGCGGTCCCCTGCCCGGGCAGCACCACGACGAAGTGCGTACAGGCGGGCGCGACGTCGGTGTCGTCGCACAACAGGATCGACGCGGCCACCAGCGGGAAGGTGCCGGTGTCGTCATTGGCGAGCAGATTCACCGTCACAGTGTCGTCGCGGTAGCCGCTGCCGGCGTCAGGATCGGCGTTCGGCGGGGTGAGGGGCCCGACCGTGGGCAGCAGCCGGGCCGATGTGACCGCCGTGCCGGCACCCGAGTAGTTCGGCGAGGAGTTCGCAATCGAGTAGGGGCTGGAGATCTGGTACGTCGGCGGAGCGGTGGCCGCGCCCGTGAAGCCCGCGGCCGGGGTGAACGTCACCTTCCCAGCATCGTCCCCTGACAGGACGACCGTATAGGTGCCATCGACCGTGGTCACCTTCGTGTCGTCGCAGGCGGGCACTACGACGCCCGTGCCACACAGCCGCACCGTGGCCGCATCGAACCCATTCGCGCTACCGACATTGGCATAGGAGACGCTCCCCGAGGTGCTCGATGCCGCACGGGAGTCGTTCGACCACGGCGTGAAGGTCACCTGCTGCCCGTAGGACGCAGCCCCGGTGTCGTCGACAGCGGCCGCCGTCGGCGCCGCCACGACGATCGGGGTCAGCAGGGCGCGCGCGATCTCCGTGGCGGCCGCCCCGTTGACGGTGTAGGCGTTGGCGATCTCGTAGCTCACCGGATAGGCGGCCACGCCGGTGAATCCGGGAGCGGGGGTGAAGGTGACCTGGCCGGCGTTCGCCCCGGCGAGGTCCACCGCGTAGATGCCGTCGACGGTCGTCAGCGTCGTGTCATCGCACGACCCGGGCACACCACCCGGTCCGCACAATCGCACGCTGCCGTGGGTGAGACCGCCGTCGACGTAGGCGACGGTGCCGACCGTCCGATTGCCCATGGAGGTGTCGTTGCCCCACGGCCGGAAGACCGCCGGGCGCCCTTCCGAGGTGTAGGCGGTGTCGTCCGCGACAGCCGGCAGAGGCGGCGCAACCACATGCGGGCGCACAAGCGCGGTCGCCACCTGCCCGGCCGAGTCCCGCACACTGTAGGCGACCGCATCATCACCATCGGTGAATCCCGACGCCGGGGTGAACGTCACGACCCCGGAGCCGCTGACCGTGTAGGTGCCCTTCGATGTCGTCACCGACGTCTGCGTGCACGACGGCGCCGCATCGGACGGTCCGCAGAGCCGCACGCTCGCCGCATCCAGTGTCGTGCCGGTCCCGGATGCCGGAGAGTCATTGACCAGCACCGGGGTCGTCTGCACCAACCCTGGCAGGCCGTAGGAGTCATCGTTGCTCGCCTGCGGTGCGTTCACCGTCACCGTGATCGTCGCGCCCACGACCGTGCCGCCCGTGTCGGAAACCCCGTACGGCACCGTCGCGCTGCCCGTCCAGCCGGGCTCCGGGGTGAAGGTGACCACGCCGGTGGCGGGATTCAGCGCGAAGGTGCCCTTGTCGGGCACACTCACCGAGGTTGCCGTGCAGTGCGGGGTGGTGTCGCCCGCTGCACAGAGTCGCAGCGATGCCGACTGCAGCGGATAGAGCTGCCCGTCGGTGTCGTTGGCCAGCGGCGAGAGGCTGACGGGCGTGTTGACCAGGCCCGTCTTGGCGTCCGCGGCGGATGACGATGGTGCCGGCGCCCCGATCGTGGGGATCAGATAGGCCGTCGCCGTCTGCGTCTTGGCCGCCGGATTGCCGGCGACGACCTGGGTGTAAGAGTTGGACACCTGGTACTGCAGCGGGGCCGTCACCCGGCCGCTGAAGCCGGTCGCGGGAGTGAAGACCACGTCCGACCCGCTGATCACATAGGTGCCATCGACGGTGGTCACCGACGAGGTGGATGAGCACGCATTCGGCGATTGGCCCGTCGCGCACAGGCGCAGGGACGACGACGTGAGCGTCAGTCCCGAGACCGAGCCATCTCCCGGAGCAGTGCCGGCCGAGTCATTGGCCAGAGGCGACAGCGTCACCGTCTGGCCGTAGCCCGCCGACCCTGCATCATCGACCGCAATGGGCGCCGGCCGATCCAGCAGCACCGCCTGCACGCGCGCGGTGGCCATCTGTCCAGCGGAATCGGACACCGCATAGGTCACCGCCGTCGCCGTGCCGACGAATGTCGGACTCGTCGGCGTGAAGACGACCTGCCCCGTCGAGGGGTTCACGGCGTAGGTGCCCTCCGGCACGATCAGCGCCGTGGCATTGCAGCCAGGCGGCTGGCCCGGCCCGCACAGTCGCACCGACGTGACAACGAGCGGCGCCGACGTCGTGCCGGCGACATCGTTGCCCATCGGCGAAAGGATGATCGGCATGCCCTGCTCGCCGTACGACGTGTCATCGGTGGCCGCCGGAGGCGGCGGGATCACCAGGACGAGCGTCGCCGTGGCCGTCTGCCCGTTACCGTCCGTCACGCGATACGCGACGCCCGTCATGACTCCGGCCGTGGCGCTCGGATCGGCCTGGAAGTTCACAACACCGGTCGACCGGTTCAACTGCCACGTGCCCACGCCCGGCACCGACACTGCATCGTCCGCGTCGCACGACCCCGGAGCGGCCGGGTCGATAAGGCAGGTGTCCGCCGGGACCAGCGCGCCGTCGCCCGGAGTCGCCAGTCCGCCTGCGCCGGTGATGGCGCGGAAGGTCGAGCCCGCGCCCGGCAGCAGGGTCACGGTGTCGTCGGCCGCCGTCGGCCCCACCGGAGCGGCCACGCTCACCGAGATCGTCGCTGCGTCCTTCTGCCCGAGCGCGTCGGCGACCTGATAGGTCACCGCAGGCGCGGGGCCGGAGAAGCCCGACACCGGCGTGAAGGTCACCATCCCGTTGGCGTTGACGAGGTACGTGCCCGCTGATGTCGTCAGCATGGTGTCATCGCAGGAGCCCGCGCCGTTGATCGTGGAGTCGTCCCCCGGGCCACACAGCCTCACGCTCGACGTCACCAGCGACGTCGCCGCATAAGCGTGGTCATTGCCCAGCACCGCCACGGTCTGCGCCTGGCCGTAGGGGCCCGTTGAGGTGTCGTCGACGGCGTTCGGCGGGCCCACCACCGTCGGGGTGTACGTCGCTGACACCGTCCTCGGCGTCGAGAGGTTGTCCGAAACCTGGTAGGTCACCGCTGCGGGCGTGCCGGTGAACGGCGTCCCGGTGCAGGCCGTGCCGTAGGTGACACCGGCATAGGCCAGAGAACCGGCCTGGGTGTTGCAGGGCACAAACCTGATGAGGCCCGCCACGGTGTCGTCGACGTAAACGCCCTTCCCTGGGACGACCACGCTGGTCGAGATGCAGTTGGGCGGCACGATCCCGCTGGCGCACAGCCGCACCGACGAGCCCAGCAGGGTCACGCCGGCCGGGGCGCTGTCATTGGACAGCGGGTTCGCCGACTGCACGGCCCCAGCGAAGCCCGTCGAGGTGTCCGCATTTGCGACATCGGCCGTGGGCGGATTCACCGTCACCGTGACCGTCGAGGTCGCGAACTGCCCCACCGAGTCCGTCACTCGGTAGCCGATCGCCGGCACCGCCCCCGCGAAGGGAGCCGTGCAGGAGGCATCCGGCACACCGGCAGCGGTACAGGGGGCGAAGGACACCGTGCCATTGGCGTTGACCGTGAACACGCCCCTGCCCGCCGAGACGTACGTCGATCCCATGCACGACGCCGCCGCAGTGCCCGAGGCGCACACGCGCACGCTCGAGGCCAGAAGGGAGCCGCCGGCGCCGGCCACGTCGCTGGCCAGGACCGACAGCGTCTGCATCGCCCCGAACGCACCCGAAGACGAATCCGCGGAAGCCGTGGGGATTCCCACGACCGTGGGCGTGTAGGTCGATGTGACAACGCGGCCCAGGTTGTCCTTGGCGGCGTACTTCACCGGATCCGGTGTCCCGGTGAAGGCGCCCGTGCAGTTGATGCCTGACGGTGTCGACGGCGTCCCGTTGGCCGAGCAGGGAGTGAAGGTGATGATGCCCGTGGCGGCATTGACCGTGTAGGCGCCCTTGCCTGGGACCACGACGGCGGACGTCGACGTGCACGAGGAGTCGGCCGTGGCCGTCGTGCAGATCTTCACGCTCGTCGCGTCCAGCGACACCGCCGAGACCACCGTGTCGTCGTTAGCCAGCGGATTGATGGACTGCGCGGCACCCTGCGCTCCCGACGTGGTGTCCGCGGCCGGCACCACGGTCGGGGGAGCCGTCACGGTCGGCGTGATCGTCGCTGATCCGATCTGGCCCAGCCCGTCCTTCACGATGTACTTGATCGGAGTCGCAACGCCTGAAAACCCGCTCGTGCACGCTGGCGACATGGTCGGGGTGTTCGCCGCGCGGCAGGGGGTGAACGTCACGATTCCGGTCGTGTCGTCGACCGTGTAGATCCCCTGATTGGCTACCACCAGCGACTTGTAGTTCGTCGAGTCGCATGTCGCGTCCGTCGTCGCCGTCGTGCAGAGCTCGATGCTGGACACCACCACGCTCTGCCCCGCCCCCGGCATGTCATTCGAGCGAACGTTGGTCGGCTGCGCGGTCGCGAAGGCTCCCGACGATGTGTCGTTCGTCGCGATCGGTGCCGCGATCACCGTCGGAGTGACCGTGGAACTGGCCTTGAGTCCGAGTGAGTCCGTGGACTGGTACGTCGCGGCGGTGGCGGTCCCCGTGAAGGGCGTCCCCGTGCACCCGGTGGCATAGGCGACGCCGTTGACCGTGAGGTTGCCGACGGTGGTACTGCACGGTGTGAAGGTCACAGTCGTGCCCGACACCGTGTAGACGCCCTGCCCCTGGGCCATGACCCGGCTAGCGCCCGTGCAGTTCGGGGACACTTCGCTCGCAAGGCACAGCTTCAGCGCCGTCGAGCCGCCGGAGTACGTCGCTCCCGTCGATGCCGAGTCGTCCGCGAGCGGGCTGATCGTCTGGGCCGCACCTTGAGCGCCCGACGACACGTTGGGCCGGGCCACGGGGTTCACGATGTACTGGCCGTTGACCACGCCCGCCGTGCCCACCGCCAGGACCGTGGTACCCGAGGTCGACGTGCCCGAGATAGCCGTCTTCACGCCGGGATCCGAGCCGGTTCCCCCCGAGGCCGTCTGGGCGGTGACCGAGGTGGCCGCCGCCGACGACGGGAACCGCACCTTGTACGCGCCCGGCTTGAGGAGGCCGAAGGAGTAGGCGCCGGAGGCATCCGTGACGGCCGTCATCGCATTGCCGGAGTCGTCCAGCACCACGGTGCCGGAGTCGTCCAGCAGCGTCACCGTGACGCCGGCCGCAGGATTGCCCGACCCCCCGGCCCCATCGGTCGCTCGTCCCGTGAGCGTGCTGCCGCACTGGGACGCCGTGGGCGAGGTGATCCCGACCGACTTGGTGTCAGTGCCAAAGGACCCGCCCGGAGAGGCCGATCCGGTGCCCGATACCGACAGAGGTGCCGACTGGAAGAGCAGCGGCTTCACCGGACCCAGCCCCGCCGTCTGATTGCACTGGGCGATCACGACGGGCTTCAGGCACAGCTGCGGGGCATCACCGACGGCCTGAACCACTGCCGAGCCCGAAGTGACCGACGCACCATTGACCAGGTCAACGATGAACTTGGGATTCTGCCCCGTAAGGGAGACGGGAAGCGTCGCGTCATCAAAGGCCCGGGAGTAGGGCGGTGACGTCCCTGCGGTGAGAGGAACGTTGGTCCAGCCGGGGATGTTGGCACCCGTCTCAGCCTGAACTGTCAAAGTCGCGCTGGTGAACCCACTTCCGGGCGACGTCAAGGCGAAAGACCGCCACGAGCGTACGGCCGTATCGTTGGGTCCGACGTTGCAGCCCATGCGCGGGATGACGGGCGACCCGGAAAAGGACATTCTGGTGGTGGCTAGGCCCGCACAGGCCGGAGACGCGTTCGTACCGAGCAAACCGTTCTTCATATTGATCGTGCGCAATGTCGGTTGCTGGTGCATGCCGATCCACGCGCAGTCCGGGACAATGGGGTCGAGCACCAGCGTGTAATTCCCGCTAAACGACGTGCTCCCCGAGGAACTCAGATTCAGGGTTCCTGCCGGAAGCGTTCCCGAGCCACCGAAACAGCCGGCACCTGCACCACCCGCGAGGGCAGCGTCCCAGCAGAAGATGTCAGTTGTGTTCGCGTAGGTGATCCGAGTCCCCAGGCGCACCGGGTGTGGAGCATAACTGTTGTTGTACGACGAGATGCTCAAGGACGAGGGCGCGCCGAAGGGCGTGCCTGAACTGTCAAGGCATTGCACGGGTCTCCCGATCAGGCAGACGCCGCGGGTCGAACCATCGGCTGCCGGCAATTGCACGAGCTTGCCCCAGTCCACGACTCGGAACTGGCCAGACGTGAACCCTGAGGTTGTCCCGCTGAATCCTGGACACGCTTGGGACGGATTCGACTGCATGACACAAGTGAGGCGCCAGGAGTCCACTCCGCTGGCCCACGCCTTCAGATAGATGCGCCCATCCCATATCTCGATCGACGCGTCGAGATAGGCGGAACTGAATGAACTGGGTCGTGCAGCTGTCAATGCACCACCCGGCCACGGGATAGTCCAGCCACCTGACGGCATGCTCGAACACGGCGCATTAAGCGCTGTGTCGAGGCAGTAGAGGGCACCCGTCTGAGCGTTCATGGTCCACAACTTTGTTGGTCCGAGACTACCCGTGTAGCTGGAGCCCACAAGGTCGATGGTGTTGTTGAAGTTGCGGGGCGGATTATCTGTGCTGAAGGCAGACATATTGAAAGACGCCATCGGCACCCACGGAGTGGCGCAACCCTTGGGTGCACCGCCGACGTTCCCCGTCGCCGCAGCAGAGGCAATGTTGGCGTTGATCCGCGCGTAGCTGAAAGTCGTCGTCGAGGGAGTCGCCGTGACCGTGTAGGAGCCGTCGAAGGGGCTCCCGACACCTGCGACGAGCACTGTGTCCCCGACATTCAGATTATGTGTCGCGCCAGTAGTCAGGGTGACGACATTATTCGTCAGCACCTTGGCCGTGACGACGGACGATGGCGTCTTCAGCACGGCGGCCAGATCGACGCACTCGTACCCGATCTTCCACCCCTGATCGGGACTGTCTGTCGGGTTATCCCACGTCCCCGCCACCCAGAGTTGCTCCCCCACCACCTTGCCAAGCGCGACGTGATTCGTGCCGACACGCATTTCATACGGGAAGCCTGCGCAGGTCCCACCTGTGGCAAGGACGTGGCAATCAAGCGTCTTGACGTTCGCGTAGTAGTACTGGTGGTTCGGCGGGTAGGTGAACTCGTGGTGGTAGAGGTTGAAGACACGCGTCCTACCTGGATCGAAGAAGGCCTCGTAGCCGTCACCGGTTCCTGATGAGGCAATGAATGCTGGCGCAGTCGATCCAGCACTGCCCGTCGCCGTCCCTTGCGCCACCTGGAAGCCGTTGTCTGACCCCAGTGTTTGGACGTTGCCCGACGCCCGCACGGCACGCACTGCAGCCCATCCCACCGCCGTCGCGGGCGCTGCGGCCGTGAAGTTCGTTCCATCCACGGAGTACTCGACCGTCCAGCCGTTCGGCGCGATGATGTCGGTGGCGGCGGTGAGTTTCACCTTGGCAGGATCGATTACCATCGCGATCGTCTGGGAGACAGTCCCGCTGTCGTCGCTGACGGGCATCGACGCGCGAAGGTCGATCACGTCCCCAGGAGATGCACTTGCCGGCGCAGTAAGCGTGACCGCGCCTACCGCCTGCGCCATCGAGGTTCCCAGGGGGATCAGCGCGGCTGTCACGGCAATCGCCAGCACTCGCATGAGTGGCCGACCGATGCGCACGGGGAGACCTCCGGGAGGTGGGGGACGTTCCCGCAATCCTTGTGGGAAGACCAGGGTCCAAGCGCCCTCGCGACGTCACACCTTCGATGACCCGCATGTCTTCCATGTGGATGACAGCAGATCCCCTCTCTGGGGGACGGCCGACCATCTGCGTCCCTCCATTACGGGACACGAAACCTGACATCCGCGGCATCGGGCGCTCGCGACGGATGTTCACTCGCGAGAGGATCAGGCGTGGCCACCACCGTCTGCATCGTCGAGGACCACCCCATGATGCGCGACTTCCTCGCCGAGCAGGTCCGCACTCACTCTCGCGACGTCGACGTCATCTACGCCGGTCCTTCCATTGCGGAGGCAGAGACTCGCGTGCAGGCGGAGGCGGCTGACTGCGTCAGCCTCGACCGGGACCTCGGCGACGACTCCGACTTCCACGTCAACTTGCAGCGCATGATCGCCACCGGCTCGCCCGTCCTCATCGTGAGCGCATCGGCCTCTCCCAGACTGGTGCAGAACGCCATCGCCGGCGGCGCCCAGGGATACGTCTCCAAGCAGTGCGAGCCCGACGAGTTCACCCGCGCGTTCTCCGCAGTCCTCGAAGGGCGCACTCACGTCTCCCCCGATCTCGCCGCCAAGCTCGCGGTGCCGACACTGCGGGACGTCAAGCTGTCGACGCAGGAGCGGCGCGCGCTCGCGCTCTACGCCTCCGGGATGAAGCTCGAGGCAGTCGCGCGTGCCATGGACGTGCAGGTTGGCACGGCCAAGGAGTACATCCGTCGCGTCCGCGACAAGTACGCCGCTGCCGGAGACCCGCTGCCGTCCAAGGTGGACCTCTACCGCAAGGCTCACGAGGAGGGCCTTCTCTGAGCGCGACCGCCTCCTTGCGCGGGGTCGACGCCGCACGCTTCCCCCTGACGGCTCTTGCCGTCCGTATCCGCATCGGGGTCGCGATCTTCACCGGCGTCGTCGCCTTCGCGCCGTCACTAGCCTCCTTCGCCGTCCTCGGCGTCGGCATGACATGGATTCAGGTCGCCACCTGGGTGGCGCCGTTCTCGCTGTGGATCATCGCCTGGACTCGCATCTCCACGCGGCCCCTGCTCCTACCCCTCGCCATCGGGGTTTTCATGACGCTCATCGTCGTCGCCCCCGTGCCTGAAGGGTTCACCTGGCCTCGCCTGGCGGGCATCGCGCTCGCGCTCGCCGTGACCGCGGCGGCCGTGAGCGGCATCCCGGCGACGCTGCTGTGGAGCGCGTACGCCGTCGCCCTCCTCACCCTCGACTACCTTCGCACTCTCCCGCACGCCGGCCATCTGTCCTCCAGCCCGCTCGACGCGGCCAGCACGATCCTCGGGCTGCTCGTCATCCCGCCCGCGATCGCCGTCGTGTCGCGGCAGTGGGGCCTGGCCTGCCGCGAGGGTGACGCGGCGTCCGAGGCCTCACGAGTCCGCGAGGCCCAGGCGCGTGCGGCCGAGCGAGCCGAGTATTCGCGAGCTGCCGTCGACCGACGCATTCACGAAACGGTCCTCAACACGCTGGCCACCATCGCTCGGGCACGCACCTCCTCGGCGGGGGCCCGCGCGCAGTGCGCCGAGGACCTGCGCGCGCTCGACTCCTTGGAGGGGCACGCTCCGCGCGACGTGCGAGGCCTGCTCGCCCTGGCCCTGCGGCGCCACCCGGTGCCGCAGCCCACGGCCACCGTCGTGGCCGACGACGTAGCGTTCCGGGACGACGAGATGGCCAGCATCGCGCTCGTCGCCGTAGGCGAGGTGCTGCGCAATATCGTTCGTCATGCGCGGGCGACGCGCACCTCGATCCTCGTAAGGACCCCGAGCCAGCGCATCACCTTCATCGTGTCCGATGACGGCATCGGTATGGGTGAGACCGCTCGCCAGCGTTTCGGGATGCGACGCGCGCTGAGGGAGTCCGTCGAATCCGCCGGGGGATCGGTCGAGGTCGTGTCTCATCCGTCGTCGGGCACGACCGTCACCATCTCGCTGCCCACCGCGCTCTCGCGAAGCGCCCAGCCGCAGCGCCAGGCGTCCTCCATCGATCTCCTGCTGCGTCCGCCCAGCGTGCGCGTCGCCATGGCATCCGCCCTCGTCATGGGCCTAGCGCTCCTGGTCCCCACCGCCCTGGCCTTCTCCCAGCCGGTCCTCATCGCGGTGACCTACCTGCTCTTCGCCCTCGCGGTGGCCCTCCTGGCCATGCGCTGGGAGAGCCCGCGCGTCACCGCACTGGCCTGGGCCTGCCTCCTCGCGATGGTGGCCTCTCAGTGGGCCGCCGGAACGAGCGCACAGGGATGCACCTCTGCGGGAGGCCTGCACCAGGTGCTGTTCACCACCACGGCCGCGATGCTCCTGCCGCCCCTAGCCCTTCGCCACCTGGCCGGCACTCTCACGATCGTGGCCCTCGCCGTGATGTCGACCTTGCTCGTCCCGTGGGTACTCCCCGGTGATTGCCGCACCGAGGCCCTCGTTCCCGCCCTCGAGACCAGCCTGTGGACGATCGCCCTTGTCACCATCATCTCGGCACTATCCCGCGCATTCGATCGCGCGAGCCTCGCCCTGGCACGGCGCTGGGACGAGATCGCGGAGGCAGACGCGCGGGTGCTCGCCATGCACGCCGCTGACCAGCGCTGGCGTTCCGTCGATGCCCCGACGCGCGACCTCATTGCCGCCGTTGCCGACGGCAGTGCCTCACCCGACGACCCCCAGATCCGCGCAGCGGCCCTGCGCCTAGAAGCCCGCCTGCGCTCACTGCTGGAGACGTCCAAGATCCGCGGCCCTGGGCTGCGAGCATGCCTCGAGGAAGTTGTCGATGAGACCACGAGGACCGGGGTGCCGGTCACCGTCGTCGTCGTCAGCGACGAGGCGGACGGCCCCATCGAGCCGGGCCTCCACCAGGCACTGGTGGCCGTGGGGCAGCACTCCGCGAAGTCCGGTCTGCATCTGACGGTCCTCGACGGGGAGATCCTCGTCGCCGCCGACAGGAGCGCTCTCGAAGGGCGTCACCTCGGCATCCTGGAGGAGACCGACGATCCCGCCACGGCGGTCGCGGTCGTCTCATGGCAATACTCAACCGCACCGGCCTAGCCGGGCGGCCCTGACGCCCCGCAGGGTCAGGGCACGGGTGCCGGGCGGCGCTCAGGCCCTGGCCCGGCGTCGCCAGGCGGTGAACGAGGTCACAGGCCCGTCGTGCGGGGGCACCAGCCAAGGCCAGGCATGGACCCGGGCCAGGTCGAGGTGCCCTGCTCGGCGATGCCATCCCGGCACGGGCGCGACGGTCGTCGCCAGCGGGATGCCGCGCAGGGCCTCCACCGGATCCTCGATG
>JBPCSL010000194.1:0-4953 GCA_051007175.1 Candidatus Nanopelagicales bacterium | reverse complement strand
GTCGAGGAGGTCGAGGCCGGAGTCGTGGAGTCCCTCCCGCACGCGAGCGTGCTCATCCACCTCGAGCCGCGCGAGGATCCGCGGTCCCATGCGGACTTCGCCAACGGGCCGCGCGTGGTGCGCGAGGGGGACTAGCGCGTCTCCTCCGCCGGGGAGGCGGTCACCTCC
Organism: Candidatus Nanopelagicales bacterium; assembly: GCA_051007175.1. Lineage (GTDB taxonomy): Bacteria > Actinomycetota > Actinomycetes > S36-B12 > S36-B12 > Mxb001. Next base: position 4,785 of record JBPCSL010000194.1, on the reverse strand, counting down.
GCCTGTGAGGTGACTTTCGGCCTGCGCCTATCCTCCGAGGGAGAAGCCGGCGCCGGCCGGCGCGAGGAGGACAGACATGGCGATCCGCCTAGGCGACGAGGCCCCCAACTTCACCGCGGAGACGACCGAGGGCACCATCGACTTCCACGACTGGAAGAAGGGTGGCTGGGCTGTCTTCTTCAGCCACCCGGCCGACTTCACGCCCGTGTGCACCACCGAGCTTGGTCGCACGTCGGCCCTGCAGAAGGAGTTCGATAAGCGCGGCGTGAAGTGCATCGCGATCTCCGTCGACCCGCTGGAATCCCACCGTGGATGGGCGGGGGACATCGGCGACGTCGGCGGCACCGACCTCAACTTCCCGATCATCGCCGATCCTGACAAGAGCGTCTCGGTCCTCTACGACATGATCCATCCCGGCGAGGGCGACACCTCGACGGTGCGCTCGGTCTTCATCATCGACCCCAAGGACAAGGTGCGACTGACCCTGACCTACCCCAAGTCCGTCGGGCGCAACTTCGACGAGATCCTGCGCGTGATCGATGCCCTGCAGCTCACCGACTCCGCGCCCGTGTCGACCCCGGTCGACTGGCGCCCCGGTGACCGGGTCATCGTCTCGCCGATGATGTCGACGGAGGACGCCAAGGCCCGCTTCGGCGAGGTCGAGGAGGTCAAGCCCTACCTGCGCTGGACCCCGCAGCCTCAGGCCTGAAGAGGTCCAGCAGTTCGCCGACCGTGTGGCCGGCCTCGGCAGGATGTCGGAAGGGCATCTCCGGGTGCAGGCGGTAGGAATTCCGCCTCCCGTGGCGCTCCTTCTCGATGTAGCCCTCCTGCTCGAGGTCGGCCACGATCGCTTGCGCCGACCGCTCGGTGATGCCCGCCTGGTCGGCGATGTCGCGCAGCCGCATGTCGGGATTCTGCGCGACCAGCAGGAGCACGCGACCGTGGCTGGTGAGCAGGGTCCACGACTTCGGAGGAGTGGGCGCATCGGGCACGGCCCCATCGTGCCGCACCCGCCGTGCCGTCCCCGCGTGCCACGCGCTCAGTTCTCGCCCTGGGCTCGCGTGAATCCGGGCTCGCCGTCCACGATCTCGAGCTTCTCCACGTGCATCCACCGGAAGTCCTTCCCGATCCTCTCGAGCAGCCCGAGCACCGAATCGGCATGCCAGGCGGCGCTGTCGGAGATGACGAACCGGCAGCGGAAGTGGTCGACGCACCCCGTCGACCCTCCGGTGGGCGGCCACACGACGGTGCCGCGGTTGGAGATCATCTTCAGGGAGTACGGCGTGCCCCGGATGGCGGCTCCCAGCTTCTCGGCGACGCGCTCGGGGGAGTCGGCCGACTCGATGAAGACGTCGACGCCGACCTTGGTTCGCGATCCGGGCTCCGAGCGAGCCTCCTCGCGCGTGACCACGGGCAGCTTGAGTGCGCGGTAGGGGCGCGAGGAGAGCGAGGAGCGCTGGCCGATGCGGGCCTCGACCGCGTCGACGAAGGCTGCCGTGCCGACCGGGTCGGCGTCCCGCACGTCCTGTGTGTGGATGCCGTCCTCGAGCGTGCGGAAGACGGCCTGCTCGAGGGTGTCGGCAGCCTCGAACTGCTCGAGGTGGCGCAGCATCATCGCCGCCGAGAGCACGGCGGCGGTCGGGTTGGCCATGTCGAGCCCGGCCAGCCCGGGAGCCGATCCGTGCACGGCCTCGAAGATGGCCGCGTCAGTCCCCAGGTTGGCGGAGGGCGCGAAGCCGAGGCCGCCGACCAGTGCGCTCGTGAGGTCGCTGAGGATGTCGCCGTTCATGTTGGTCGTGACGATGATCTCGAACTGCTCCGGCGCCATCACGAGCTGATGCGCGCAGTTGTCGACGATGACGTGCCGGGTCTCGAGGTCGGGGTAGTCCTTGGCTGCCTCGGCGAACTCGCGCTGCAGCATGCCCTCGGTCATCTTCATGATGTTGGCCTTGGTCGAGACTGCGACCTTGGTGCGCCCCTCGGCCCGCGCGTACTCCAGCGCGGTGAGTGCGATGCGGCGGCAGCCGAGGCGCGAGACGAGCTTGAGGCACTGCGCGACGTCGGGCGTCTGCATGTGCTCGATGCCGGCGTAGAGGTCCTCCACGTTCTCGCGCACGACGACGAGGTCGATACCGCGCCCGGAGTAGGGCGTGGGCACGCCCGGCATCTCGCGCACGGGCCGGATGTTGGCGAAGGTCTCGAAGAGCTTGCGCAGGGTGACGTTGGCGCTCTTCTGGCCGTAGCCGACGGGCGTCTCGAGCGGGCCCTTGAGGACGGTGCGGGTGCGGCTGATGGAGGCGATGGTCTCCTCGGGGACGCCGCTGGCGATGCCGCGGCGGAACACCTCGGACCCGGCATCGGCGTACTCCCAGTCGATCTGGGCGCCGGCGGCATCGACGAGGCGGACGGCAGCGCCGATGACCTCGGGGCCGATGCCGTCGCCGGGGACGACGGTCACGGTGGGGCGGAGCGAGGGGGTCTCAGTCATAGGAAATAAATTACATGTATTATAATTCCTGTCAAGTCGACTGGAGGTCACCCGTGAGCGTGTCGCCCGTAAGCCCCGACGTCACTCCTGACGCCGTCCTGGATGCCCTCGAGGCCGAGGCCATCTGGGTCATGCGCGAGACCGCGGGGGCCTTCCGCAACCCGGTCCTCATGTACTCCATCGGCAAGGACTCCTCGGTCCTCATCCACCTCGCGCGCAAGGCCTTCCATCCCGCGCCGATTCCCTTCCCCCTGCTCCACATCGACAGCACGTGGGAGTTCCAGGAGATGTATGCCCACCGCGACCGCATCGTCGCGGAGGTCGGCGCCAATCTCATCGTCGGCACGAACGAGGAGGGCATCGCCGAAGGGGTGACCCCGCTGACGCACGGCGTGCAGGAGTACACCCGCGTCATGCGCACGATGCCGCTCCTGCAGTCCCTCGATGCCGGGCGATTCGATGCGGCCATCGGCGGCGGACGGCGCGACGAGGAGCGCAGCCGCGCCAAGGAGCGCATCTTCAGCCTGCGTGAGCCCGGTCATCGCTGGGAGCCGCGCAAGCAGCGGCCTGAGTTCTGGCGCACGCCCAATACCTCCCTCAACGAGGGCCAGACGATGCGTGTCTTCCCGATCTCCAACTGGACCGAGCTGGATGTGTGGCGCTACATCCGGCGGGAGGGCATCCCCGTGGTCGACCTCTACTTCGCCCGGGAGCGCAAGATCGTCAACCGTCGCGGTGCGCTGCTCCTCCTCGACGACGACCGCATGCCGCTGGAGCCGGGGGAGACCCCGGAGCGCCGCAAGGTCCGGTTCCGCACCCTCGGCTGCTACCCGCTCACGGCCGGCGTCGAGTCCGATGCCGAGACCATCGACGACCTCATCTACGAGATGGAGACGACGAAGGTCAGCGAGCGCGCCGGCCGGCTCATCGACGGCGAGAAGGGCGACTCGATGGAGGCGAAGAAGAAGTTCGGCTACTTCTAGCCGCGCACGTGGCGGGCGTGATGATGATGCGGCCGCGCGACGAGGAAGACGACGAGCGCGGCCACCTGCACGACGGTGACGACCGCGGCGGACAGCACAACTGAGCGCTCGTACGTCGCGCCGATGATGACGCTGCCGGCGAGCCACGCCAGGCCGTAGACGGCGGTGAAGATGCCGTAGGCGCTGCCCCGGCGGGCATCCGGGACGAGGTCGGCAACCGCCGCGCGCATCGTGCTCTCCTGGATGCCCATCACGGCCCCCCAGATCACCATGCCGACGATCACGAGCGCCGTGGACGCGGAGAAGCCGAGCCAGGGGATCACCGCGGCCAGGATCGGCAGCAGGATGAGCCCCCGAATGCCGATGCGGTCATACCAGCGGCCCGAGATCAGGGCCGCGATGGCGTCCACCGCCATGGCGACGGCGTACACGACGGGCACGAGGGCGACGCTGACGGTGCCGAGCCCCACGAGGTGGAAGGACAGCAGCCCGAAGGTGGCGAAGCCGGCCATCGTGAGCGCACTGAAGGCGGCGTAGAGCCAGAACGCGCGCGGCAGCGGCTCGCGCGACAGCTCATCGGCCGGCCGTGTCTCGTCGACCGGCTCGAAGACCGCGGTGTCGGGCACCCGGCGGCGCAGGTAGAGCAGGACGCACAGGGCGGCCACGCCCGGGATGGCGAGCAAGAGGAAGCCCGGGCCGTATGCCGCGGTGAGAGCGAGGGAGGCCGCGATGAGAAGCGGCCCGAGGAAGGCGCCGGTCTGGTCCATGGCCTCGTGGATGGCGAAGGCCCAGCCACGTCCCGTGACGGTCCCGGCCTGCGCGAGCATCGCGTCCTTCGACGGACTGCGAATCGCCTTGCCGAGCCGCTCGAGCAGGATGAGGCCGCACGCGACCCACAGGGCGGTGGCGAGCCCTAGGAGCGGCACGGCGATGACCGTGAGCCCGTAGCCGAGAATGGCGAGCGTCCACCTCCGCGCCCGGGCATCGGCCAGTCGGCCGAAGAGAAGTCGTGCGACAAGTGCCACGGCCTCGCCGCCGCCTGTCACGACGCTCACGACCAGGGCGGTGGCACCGAGGGAGGCGAGGAACGGCCCGTAGATGCTGCGGGCACCTTCGTACACGATGTCGGCCAGCGCGCTCACGACACCGAAGCCGACGACGAAGCGCATGGCGGTCATCGGCTTGGCCATGGCCCGACTATAGGTGTGCCCGGATGACGACCGGCGGCCCCGCGGAGGCGTCGCTCGCGTCGGCGAGGGTCAGCGCATGGGATGGGTCCGATGACGCCGGATCCCTGGACAGGCAGCGTCGATG
>JBPCSL010000193.1:0-19644 GCA_051007175.1 Candidatus Nanopelagicales bacterium | reverse complement strand
GGATTCCTCATCGAGTACGTGTCGTGGCATGCGATCTTCTGGGTGAACCCGCCGCTCGTCGTGCTGGCCATCGTGGCCACCGCCTTGCTCGTGCCGGAGTCGCGGGATCCGAGCAAGCCCAGGCTCGACCCCCTCGGCGCCGTCCTCTCCACGATCGGCCTCATCGCCCTCGTGGTCACGGTCATCGAGGTCCCCGATAGCGGCATCGACACGCTCACCATCGCTTCGAGCGTGGGTGCCGTGGTCTTCTTAGGAGCCTTCGTGTGGTGGGAACTGCGCGCCCCACGCCCGCTGCTGCCGATGAGCCTCTTCCGCAATCGGCTCTTCACGATCTCCATCACCTGTGTCGCCCTCGTCTATGGCGCGCTCATGGGGATGATGTTCTTCCTGCCGCAGTTCCTGCAGCTGGTGCAGGGCAACTCGCCCCTGGAGTCCGGGGTGGCCGTGATGCCGGGGGCAGGCGGCCTCCTGGTGGCGTCGCTCTTCAGCCCGCGCATCGCGGAGCGCATCGGCACGCGCATCACGGTGATCATCGGCCTCCTCATGGTGACGGCGGGCCTCGCGATGTCGGCCTTCCTCACCGCGGACTCCGCGTACTGGTTCATCGCGGTCAGCCTCGGGCTCATGGGGCTCGGCCTGGGGATGGTCCTCCCGCAGGCGACGAACGGAATCCTTGCCTCGGTGCCCACCGAGCGCGCGGGCATGGGCTCGGCCGTCAACGACGGCATGGCCGAGCTTGGCGGATCGCTCGGGGTTGCGATCCTCGGCTCGCTCCTCGCGCTCGGCGACCGCCAAGAGATCGAGCAACAGATCACGGCCGCGGGCGATGCCATCACTGCCATTCCCGCGAACGTCGTCGAGGCGGTGCGCGAGTCGCTCGCCGCGGGGAGCCTCGCGGTGCAGCAGCTGCCGCCGGAGCTGGCGACTCCGATTCGCCTGGTCGCAGGGAATGCCTTCGTTTCGGGCATGACGACCGCGCTTCTCGTGGCAGCCGGCATCACCTTCGTCGGCGTCCTGTTGGCCTGGTGGCTGTTCCCTGCCCGCGTCGACCGCGTCGAGGAGTGAGCAGGGAAGGGAGGTCATGATGGCCGCACACGATTTCGCGACCTTCATCGCAGATCTGGAAGTCCTGGTGTCCCGCGAGTCGGACGAGCATCAGGTCGCTCATGAGGTGGCCCAGCGCCTCCGGAGACTCTTGGCCGGGGGCTTCACCCTCCCCCCGGAGTTCTGCCGCACGGGCGACGGCACCTACGTGATGTATCCGCTGCACGTCGATCCGGACGGTCGATTCAGCGTGGCAGCCGCGGTGTGGGACGTCGGGCAGGCGACGCCGGTGCATGGCCATGAGACCTGGGGTGTCGTCGGCATCTACTCGGGGATCGAAGGCGAGACGCGTTACGTCAAGCCTGCGGTCGAAGGTGTGCCCCTGGAGATCGCCGAGGCCGACCTGCGGTGGCGTCCCGGGGACGTTGCAGTGTGCTGCACCACGGACGATGACGTGCATCGAGTCGAGTGCGTCGGAGATACTCCCTGCATCGGCATCCACGTGTATGGCGCCGATATCGGGACCTTGCCCCGCCGTGCCTATGACCTGGTCACGGGCGAGGTCCGATGGTTCACGTCGTCATGGGGAGCGGCATAGGCCGACCGCTCCACGAGGAACGTGTCAGCGGATGACGATGATCGGCTTCGAGATAGTCGCGCGCTGGCCCTCGGACGTCGCGGTGATGCGCAGGGTGCCGGACCTCGAAGGCGCCACCATGAGCGAATAGCGGCCCTTGGCGTTGGTGAGGCTACTGGCGAGCGGCTTCGCCTTCCCCGCCCTTGATACCCACGTCACCGTGACCCGCGCTCCGCTGACCGGAGCGGCGCCGCGCAGGACCTTGCCGGCGACGGTCGTGGACGCGCCCTGGCGAATCGAATTGTCGAAGGACGCGCGCAGGGACAGGGGAGGGGCGATCTCCCGTGCCATCGCGGCGTAGAAGTCGTCGAGGACGAACCCGAACTCCCACACGGCCAGGCCCGCGATGCCCTGATCGTCGACGATGTCGGCCTTGAGCCGTGCGCCGCGGGTGTCCTCGAACCACACTTCGCGCTGGGCCGTGCAGGTGACGGGCGATCCACCGGCGGTGCCGTCGTTCGCGATCCAGTAGCGGAAGGTGTACTCGCCACTCGTGTCATCCCACGTGGGCACCACCTGCTCGCGGGCGGCGATCTCCTTCGCACGCGCAAGGGACTGGCTCAGCATCCCGGGGATGCCGCTGCTGCCACTCGCCGGCTTCCACCCGCTCGGGCAGTCGCCCTTGGTGACGTAGGACCCATCGGCGTACTGGCGGACCCAGTTGCGGGAGTACTGCGGGATGCCGAGCCAGATCTTGCGCTTGTTGCTGGGCTTCGTCGTGGCGGCCTGGGCGATAGCCGACTCGGTGACCTGCTGGGCCCAGCGGTAGGGACCGATCGGGCCCGGCGACGTGTAGCTGTAGTCGTAGGCCATGATCCGCAACCGGTCGACCGAGTCGATGATGTCGCTCCATGCGTAGACCCAGTAGCCGGTGCCCGGATTCGGCTGCCCATCTATGAGGAAGGGGTAGCTGCCGGCGGGCACGGTGGCCGACAGCAGCATCCCCCGGGCGTGCAGCGTGTCGGCGAGGACCTGGATGAACGCCACCCAGCGGGGCTTGGTCACTGCCCAGCTGTCCCTGCCGTCTGCGAAGGCGAACTTCTCCCAGTCGAGGTCCACGCCGTCGAAGCCCGCCTTCGACGCCCACTCGGTGATCTGGGCGGCGTACGCCGTGCGGCTGTCGTCGGTGGCGAGGTAGTCGGACAGGCTGCCCGCGGCTGACGCATCGACGATGGTGCCGAGCACTTTGATGCCAGCCGATTGCATCTGCTGGCGTTGCGCGTCGATGTGCGGGTCGATCCAGGGCGCGGAGGGGTTGTCGTAGCAGGAACTGTCGGGTGCGTAGGCACACAGCGGCCGCTTCGGGCCGGTGAACTTGGCCCAGAAGATGTTGACCTCGGGCACGACTCCGCGGCCCTGCGCGGTCAGGGTCTCGACGCTGGCATCGGCAGCCCAGTAGCCGAACCAGCCGGAGACGTAGGGGCCGGTGATGAGGCGCGGCACCTGTGCCTGGGCCCCGGTGGGAGCGAGCAGGGCGCACGTGAATGCCGCGACTGCCAGCGCGCGCGCTGCCGACTTCAGGCCCATGCCTCGACGCTATGCCGAGTCGCCCTCCCGTTGCGCCACGGGACCGCGGAATCGCCTGGGAAGGAGCGGACAACGATCCCGTCAAAGGGTGTGCGCGATGGAGGGGTCAATCGGCTAGGCTCTGCCGGTCCTCGGGATCAATCCCGCTACGTCGCAGTGAATCTGGAGTCGCAGTCATGGCATCTCGTCTCATCGCTGGCATGTGCGCCGCCGTCCTGGCAGCCGCAGCACTCGTGGTCGCCGTCCCCGCAGAGGCGGCTGCTCCGGCAGGCAAGGTCACCTGCCAGACGCCCCCCAAGGGGACGAATGCCGACGAGACGGGCAAGAAGCTGGCCGTGAAGTTCTTCCGTCTTATGAAGAACGACGACGTCAGTGGCCTTGAGGTCTTCCTCTCCCCCGCGTTCCAGGCGCAGTCGGGAGATGGCACGGGCAAGAACTACGACACGTTCTTCTCGACCCCGCTCCCGCAGGTCAAGACCTTCGCCGTCTCGAAGGTCCGCGCCGTGCTGTCGCTGTTCCTGCTCACGGTCCGTTACCTCGTGAGGGCTACCGGCAACGTGGGCGGCCACCCCTACGCCATCGATGCCGCGCCGCGCTTGAGCACTTTCAGCTTCTGCAGCGGGGAGTGGCAGCTGGTCTCCCACGGCAACTTCGATCCGCTCCGCAAGTAGTCGGAATTGCCCGGCGCCTGCCAGGCGTCCCGCGTCGTTCAGTGGCCCCGAGAGGATTCGAACCTCCGACACAAGGTTTAGGAAACCTCTGCTCTATCCCCTGAGCTACGGGGCCGGATGGCCAAATCTAGCCGCGTCTCGTCCGAACGGACGTGCAGGGTGGATGCTCGGGGCTGACCGACCGACAGTGTTTATGCGCGGGTCTCGATGAGACAGGTCTCCGGCAGCGGAAACCAGCGCAGGGCATCGAAGTCGGGGTTCACGGCCGCATCCGCGGGAAGGTCCTGCTGCGCCGCCAGGATCTCGCGCGCCTGGCGCAGGTGCTCCTGCAGGGCCGACAGCGGCAGCCGCTCCTCGTGGCGCGGGAAAATGAGGCCCCCGCTCGCGTCATAGGCCAGGTCGGTCAGGCGCAGCGGCGGCTCGACGGCATCCTGGCGATGCCGCCAGATGCCGGTGGTGGCATCGAAGGTGTAGATCGGCAGCAGGCGCTCACCGGAGTCGGCGACAAGGAGCACGGCGGCCCTGATGTAGTCGGCCACCTCGTCCTCGATGAAGTAGTTGAAGTTCACGCGCACCCAGCCGGGCTTGATGCCCTCGCAGCCCCCGCGGATCTCGCGCTCGAAGGCATGCGAGCGATCGAGGTCGATGCCGAGCAGTCGGTGGCCGTAGGGCCCGGCGCATGAGCAGCCCCCGCGAGCCTGGATGCCGAACAAGTCGTTCAGCATGGCGACGATGGCGTTGTGGTGGACGTAGCCGCCCCCGGTCGCGCGGATGGTGAAGGAGACGATCGACAGGCGGTCGACTTCGGGATTGCCCAGGATGTCGATGCGCGGATGCGTGCTCCAGGCCGCGATCGCCTGTCGGAGCAGCTCCTCCTCGCGCGTCTTGATGGTGTCGACGCCCACGGCGTTCTTCAACTGGAAGACGAGCCCGGCGCGGATCGACTCGATGATGGCCGGGGTGCCGGCCTCCTCCCGATGGACCGGGTCATCGAGGTAGACGTGCTCCTCCGGATTGACGTAGGCGACGGTGCCACCGCCCACCACGGCGGGCACGGTGTTGGCGAGAAGGCCGCGACGGACGATGAGGATCCCGGGTGTGCCCGGGCCGCCGACGAACTTGTGCGGGGACAGCACCACGGCATCCTTGGCAGTCGCGGGATCCTCGGGACGCATGTCGATGTCGACATAGGGAGCGGCCGCGGCGTAGTCCCACACGGCGAGGGCGCCGTAACGGTGCAGGAGCTCGGTGACGGCGTCGGTGTCGGTAAGGATGCCGGTGACATTGCTGGCAGCGCTGAAGGCGCCGATGATGAGAGGCCTGTCCTGGTACGTCCTGAGGGCGGCCTCGAGGGCATCCAGGTCGACATGGCCGTCGCGGTCCTCGGGGATCGTCACCAGGTCGGCGATCGACTCCCGCCACGGCAGCTCGTTGCTGTGATGCTCGAAGGGCCCGATGAGGACGACGGGCCTCTCCTCGTCGGGAATGGACGCGCTGAGGCCGTATCGGACGTCGAGGTCGGCGGGAATCCGCAGGTTGAGGATGCCCACGAGCTTGTCGATCGCCCCGGTGCATCCGCTGCCGGCGAAGATCACGCACGTGGAGTCATCACCGTGCACGGAGTCGCGAATGATCCGGCGCGCATCCTCGCGGAGGCGGGTGGTCTGCAGGCCGGTGCCGCTGGACTCGGTGTGGGTATTGGCATAGGAGGGAAGGACCTCCTCGCGAATGAAGTCCTCGATGAAGGTAAGGGCGCGTCCGCTCGCCGTGTAGTCGGTGTAGGTTACGCGTCGCGGTCCGAAGGGCCCGAGCATGACGCTGTCCTCGCCAATGACGGACTCGCGTATGCGCTCCAGGATCGGGGGTTGCTCGGCCACCCTCGTACCGTACGCCTGGGGAGGGTCTAGGGGGTGCGAGTCTGGCTGCCGGAGTCAGAGTTGTCCGCGATGGGCTCATCGAAGTCGGCCAGCGGGATCTTGCTGGGCCGCCGGATGAGCCAGACGAAGAACCCCGCGACGGCGGCCGCTCCGATGATGACCTCCGCGAGCTCCAGCCAGCCGCGCTCGGCGTAGTTCACGACCGCGGATCCGATCTGCTGGCTGAGGATGAAGACAGCCATGACGAGGACGAAGTAGCCGAACGCCATGCGGAGCTTGTCGGGATGGACCTTGCCGACCAGGCGGCTACCGATGAGGGCGCCGATGATCGCCGCGCCCGTCACGATGAGGGTGACGCCCCAGTTGATCTTCGTCTCCGGGTTGAGGCTCACGAGGGAGCCGCCGCCAAACGCGAAGATGTAGCCAGCGAGACCGGCGAAGGACTTCATGGCGACCACGAGCAGGGACGTCGCGACGGCCCGCGGCATGGGAAGGCCGGCGAGGAGTGCCAGGGCGGGCACGACGAGGAATCCGCCGCCCGCGCCCACAAGGCCCGTCACGAATCCGACGATGAGTCCGTCGAGGATGATGTGGAACAGCGGAAGCGACTTGTGTGCCGTCCCCTTGACCTGCTTGCGGCCGCGGATCATGGCGACTGCAGTGACGCCCATCATCACGGCAAAGGCGGCGAGCAGGAGGGTGCTCGGAAGGTGGGCTCCGATCTGGCCGCCGATGAAGGCACCGACCATCCCGGCTCCGCCGAAGATGAGCCCGATGCGCCACACGACGCGACCGGCGCGCGCATGGCTGATGAGGCCGAAGACCGAGGTGACGCCGACGACGAAGAGACTGGCGGCGATCGCCTGCTTGGCGTCGAAGCCGAGCACGTAGATGAGCAGTGGCGTGGTGAGGATCGAGCCCCCTCCGCCGAGCATGCCAACGGCCATGCCGATGAAGATGGCGAGGAAGGCAGCCAGGCCGATCATGGGCGGTCTCCTGTGGTCGCGGTGAGTGACGTACCGGCCGGGGTCCAGTCCGCCTCGAGGCTGAAGCGATCCCCGCGGACGAAGCTCTCGCGCCATTCGGCCGGTCGTCCGCCCGCCAGGCCGAGCCGCTCGATGGAGAAGGTGGGCGCCTGCGCGGGGACCCCCAGGTGGGTGGCAATGTGGCGTGGCGCACCGACAGCGGAGACGCGCTCGGAGCCGGAGTCGATGAGGACGCCGAACCGCTGCAGCTCGGCATACAGGCCCGTCCGTGTGAAGTCGCATTCGAGGAGTGGTGCGGCAACCGCGGCTGGCAGCCAGGACGTGTCGTGGGCGAGGGGCTCATCGTCGACCAGGCGCACGCGCTCAAGCACGACGAGGGGAGTGGCCGTCGGCAGGGAGAGGTAGGCGGCGATCGTCGCGTTGGTCGTCGGCGCGAGACGCAGCACCTCGCTGCGCTGCGTCGCGCCCTGGGCGGCGAGAGTGTCGAAGAGCGAGTAGAGCGCCCCCAGGCTCTGGCGGTAGCGCGGTGCCGTCACGATGCTCCCGCGGCCGCGCCCGCTGCGCACGAGGCCCTCGCCGCGTAGCACGCGCAACGCCTCCCGGATCGTGTGGCGACTGACCTCGTACTCCTCGGTGAGCGACAGCTCGCCGGGGAAACCGGGATCGAACTCATGGGCGGCGATCCGACGCCGCAGGTCCTCGCAGACCTGGCTCCACAGGGGCACGGGGCTCGCGCGATCCGGGCGCCGGGGGCCGAGGCCCGTGGGGACGGTCACGGATGAAATGTACGGACATCCGGACAATAGGTCAAGCGGGGGGAGGACTCACGGAAGGGGAGGACTTCCGGGTCAGCCGATCTCGACGGCCGTGGCGAGCCAGCGGCCCCGGACGGCCTCGAGGCGCACCGCGACGGCGCGGGCCCGCTCCGCGCCGAGGACGACGGCGCTGGCCTCGACGACGCCGGGGGCGGGCTCGGTCACCCGGACCGAGCGAACTCGCCGGCACACCGGGCCGCGCCCCTTGCCCGCGGGGTGGCGCAGGGCGGCGGCCCCCCGCCGCGCGAGGGTCTCGCGGATCTCCGCACTCACCCACCGGGTGAGCTGCCCGGAGGGTCGCTCCCCGGCCACGACCTCGAGGATCGCGGGCGCGAGCCGGGCGACCCAGGGGGCGGGGGCCGGGAGCCGGGTGCCGTCGGGGGCGGTGATGGGGGCGCGCCGATCCGTGGCCTGCCCGCCCGGCACGAGGCGCAGGTGGCGAGCCGGCGGCGGGACGGCGGGAAGTCCGCTGGGCAGGACCCAGTCGAGCGGAAGCGCCTGCTCGGTGGCGAGGGTGCGGGACATGGATCCTCCAAAGTGGTGCGGTGGTGGGCGTTTGCCTGCGTTTGCGTGCGATTCCTGTGCATTCCACGGGCAGCGCGATCGGGAGTCAACCGCTTACCCTTCGACTGTGGATGAACCAGTCAGCGACGATGCGCGCTTGTCCGATGTGCTCGCGGGCCTTGATGCCCAGGCCGACGCCACCTTCGCCGCCGCGGACGATCAGGCGGCGGAGGAGCTGGCGCGCGCCGCGTGGGCGGAGGTGGCGCTGCTCGATCGTGTGCGGGCTGTGGGCCGCATCGTCCTCGAGGTCGCCGAGCACGGCCCCGTGGGCGGCGACGTCCTCGACGTGGGGCGCGACGTCGTGGTGCTGCGCAGCGAAGACGGGGAGTGGGCCGTGCCCTCCTGGGGGATTGCGGCCGTCCTCGGTGCCGATGAGGCCGTCGTGGTCGCGGACTCGGCATCCGCCCGGTTGGGCCTCGCGGCCGTGGCCCGCGCATGGTCGCGATCGCGCGGCACGGTCCGGGTCCTGAGGCGGGGCAGCGTGCCGCTGGACGGCACGATCGATGCGGTGGGAGCCGATCACCTCGACCTGGCGGAGCATGATCCGGGAGTCCCGAGGCGCTCGGCGGAGGTGCGGCGCATGATCGCCGTGCCGCTGGCCGCGATCACCGCGATACGGCGTCGCTGAACGGGTGCGAGCGCACGAACTCCTCGGTCTCCGAGTACATCCTCGCGATGTAGGACTCGAGCTCGCTCTCCTCGATGCGCCACTGCCCCCGGCCGCCCACCTTGATGGCGCGCAGGTCGCCGCTGCGCACGAGGGCATAGGCCTGGGCCGCGGAGATGCTGAGGACCTCCGCCACATCGGCCAGCGTGAGGAAGCGGGGCATGCCGGGATGATGGCAGCGATCGGGATCTGAGAGAAGCCGTCGCCGTCAGCTGTGGACGACCGCGCAAAGACCGCGCATGGCCGGTGAGCGAAGCGATCACTGACGCGCGATACCGGGCATCGCGTCCCGATCCTGGGAGCAACGTCCTTCGACTCGAGGAGTCCCATGTCCCTGTCTTTGCTCTCCCGGCCACGACCGGGGGGATCGGACGAGCCGCGCCCGGTCTCCCCGCCTGCCGCACGCGGCAGGCGCCCCTGGTGGCGCGATGCCCGCGTCCTGGCGGGCGTGGGCATCGTCATCGGCTGCATGCTCATCGGAGCCCGGATGCTGGCCTCGGACGGCGACACGGTCCGCGTGTGGCAGGTCTCCCGTGACATCGCGGCGGGCACGGTCATCGGCCCGGACGACGTCTCCGCAGTGGATGTTCCCCGCACTGCGGCGGCGGCGTACGCCGTGGCCAGTGGTCTCCCCACGGCGCGGCTCGCCCGCGACGTCACGGCCGGTGAGTTGCTCCCGGCCGCCATCGATGCGCCGACGCCCGACGTGCGATGGGTGACGGTGCCGGTCGAGCCCCTGCACGCACCCGTGGACCTGGCACCGGGAGAGCGCGTGGATGTCTATGCCTCGGAGGGCGGCGACCTGGGCGTGCCCGCCAAGCCCCGCCTGGTGCTGGCCGATGCCCTCGTCTCGACGGTGGCGGCCGATTCGGTGGGCCTCGGCGGGGAGTTCGGCGTCGTCTTGGAGGTGACCCCGGATGCGACCGCTGAGCTCCTCTCCGCGGTGCGCTCCGGTGCGCTCGACCTCGTGCGTGTGCCGGTCGGGCAGGTGCCGTGATGTCCGGCGTGCCGATCCTGCTCGGAGCCCCGGGGCTGCCCGGCGAGCCGGAGCTTGTCGCGGAGCTCACGCGTCCGGGTGCCCCCGTCACCATCGTGCGACGCTGCGTCGACGCCGTCGACCTTCTCGGTGCGGCAGCGGGAGGCCGTGCGCGGGTCGCCGTTGTGGGCCCCGGGCTCCCGCGCCTGGCGCGAGACACCGTCGCCCGCCTGGGCGCGGCCGACGTGCGCGTCGTCGGCATCGCCGCCCTGGGGGACGACACGGGATGGCGCCGGCTGCGCGACCTCGACGTGCCGGTCGTCCGCGTGATGACGGAGGACGTCGGGTCCGCGGCCCTGGATCTCGCGCGCGCGATCGACGACCCCGATGCCGTCATCCCGGACATCGTCGTCGAGGCGGAGCCGGATGCGTCGCCCGGGCGGCTCGTGGCCGTGTGGGGACCGCACGGCGCACCGGGGCGCACCAGCGTGGCCATCGCCCTCGCAGACGAGGTGTCGAGGGCCGGCACGGCATGCCTACTCGTGGATGCCGACACCTATGGCGGCAGCATTGCGACGCAGCTCGGCCTGCTCGAGGAGGCCGCCGGGATCGTCGTCGCCTGCCGTCAGGCGGATAGCGGTCGGCTTGATCCGCTGTCCTTGGCCGCCACCGCCCGCACGATCGAGGGATCGTGGCGCGTGCTCACCGGCATCCCTCGCGCGGATCGATGGGCGGAGATGCGCCCTTCCTCGCTGGCGACGCTCTGGGATGCGTGTCGCGCGACGCCGGGGCTCACGGTCGCGGATGTCGGTTTCTCCCTCGAGGCCGATGAGGAATACCTGCTCGACACGCGTACGCCGCGCCGCAATGCGGCGACCCTGTCGGCCCTGGCCGCGGCCGATGCCGTGATCGCCGTGGGGTCGGCGGATCCGGTGGGCATCGAGCGACTCATCACCGGGCTCGCCGACCTGCGGCGCATCGCCGGGGACACCCCGGTGCACGTCGTCGTGACGCGCGTGCGCCGAGGCGCGCTCGGCCGTGACCCCGAGGGCCAGGCCGCCGAGGCGCTGTCGCGTCACGCGGGGATCGATCATGCGGTCTTCGTGCCCGACGACCGGGACGCCTTCGACACGTGCCTGCGCGAGGGGCTGACACTGGCCGAGGCGGCCCCGCGATCGGCATCGCGCCGTGCACTGGCGGAGTTCGCCCGCCGCATCGCGGCATCCACCATGGCGACATGAGGACCGCCTAGGATCGAGCGGTGTCGTCGCTGCGGGGTCTCGTCGTGGACTGGGGCGGCGTTCTCACCTCCGGCATCGGGCCCTCCGTGAGGAGATGGGCCGAGCGCTACGGCGTCGACATCTCCGCCTACTTCAAGGCCATCGGCTCCTGGATCGGGCCCGAGGCGGAGCTCGAGGCCATGGTCAACCCGATCCATGCGCTCGAGCGCGGCGAGATGGAGGTGCCGCACTTCGAGGAGCTGCTCGCGAAGGAGCTCACCCGGCACACCGGTGTCGAGCACGATGCCACCGACCTGCTCCAGCGCATGTTCGAGGAATTCGAGCACGAGCACGACATGAATGCCCTCGTACGCCGGGCACGCGAGAGCGGCATCCGCACCGCGCTGCTGTCGAACTCCTGGGGGGACTTCTACCCGCGGGACCTCTGGGAGGGCATGTTCGACGTCGTCGTCATCAGCGGGGAGGTGGGGATGCGCAAGCCGGAGGCCGGCATCTTCGCGCTGACCCTCGACCAGCTCGGGCTGCCGGCCGCTGAATGCGTCTTCGTGGACGACCTGCGCCACAATATCGAGGCGGCCGTGGACCTCGGCATGGTCGGCGTACACCATGAGTCTTATGACCAGACCCTCGCGGAGCTTGAGGCCCTCTTCGGCCGGGATCTGCGCTAGCGCCTCCCCGGTCGAGGCGGCAGAGCCGCGGAACCCGATGACTCCCATGGCACGATGACACCGTGGCCGATCGCCTCTCCCCGCTCGACTCGTCCTTCCTCTACCTCGAGGGCGCGACGACCCCCATGCACGTGGGGAGCCTCACCCTCTTCCAGGAGCAGCCGGGGGTCATCGACCACGACCGCCTCGTCAAGCTCATTCGCGACCGCATCGCCTATGTGCCGCGCTATCGGCAGCGGCTCCGGGAGGTGCCGGGCCGCCTGGCCAATCCGGTCTGGGTGGACGACGAGCGATTCGACGTGAGCTATCACGTACGCCGCTCCGCGCTGCCGGCCCCGGGATCGCTCAAGCAGCTCCAGGAGCTCGTGGCTCGCATCATGAGCCGACCGCTCGATCGCCGGCATCCGCTGTGGGAGGTGTACCTCGTCGAGGGGGTCGAGGGCCATCAGTTCGCGCTGCTGAGCAAGACCCACCAGGCCATGGTCGATGGCGTCACCGCCGTGGACATCGGGGAGGTCATCCTCGAGGAGACCGCGGAGGTGCGCGGAGCGCCCGCGACGACATGGCGACCGGCGCCCGGGCCGACGTCGGTGGAGCTCGTGGCCGGAGCCGTGTCGGAAGCCGTCACCCACCCGATGGCCCTGTGGGGCGTGGTGAGCGGCGGCATGCAGTCGGCTCGGCAGGTGATCGGCGATGCGGCCGCGACCGTGGCGCAGGCCGTGCGCGGGCGCGATGAGAGTCCGCTCGCCATCGAGGTGGGACAGCAGCGCCGCTTTGCCACGCTCGACCTGCGCCTCGACGACCTCAAGGAGGTCCGCCGCGCTCGCGGGGGCACCATCAACGACGTCGCTCTCGCGATCATCGCCGGTGGCGTGCGCGGCTGGCTCCTCTCCCGGGGGCTGGGGGTGAGTCACGAGACGATCGTCCGCACGCTGGTGCCGATGAGCGTGAGCTCGGAGGACGACCGGATGGCGGCGAGCCTCGTGGACGCCTTCCTCCTCGACCTTCCCGTGGGGGAGCCGGACCCGCTGATCCGCCTGCAGCGCATCTCCTTCGACACCGCGCGCTTTGAGGAGTCGGTGCGCCCCATCGGTGCCAAGGCCATGGCGGGGCTCGTGGGCTTCGCCCCGCCCACCCTGCACACCCTCGGTGCGCGCGTGGGCGCATCGCTGTCGCAGCGGTCCTACAGCCTGTCGGTGACGAATGTGCCGGGTCCGCAGACGCCGCTCTACGCCGGCGGTGCGCGCATGCTCGCGGCGTACCCCATCATCCCGCTGACACCGCGGCATGCGCTAAGCATCGGGCTCACGTCGTACGATGGCGGAGTGTTCCTCGGTCTCAACGCCGATCGCGACGCGATGCCCGACCTCGACGTGCTCGTGCAGTCCCTGCGGGACTCCCTGGCCGAGTTGGTCGATGCCGCCCGGAGCCGTGGCCGCCTGTCAAGGGTCCGGGAGCGGACGGATTGATGTCGAAGCCTCGTCGCGGTCTGGTGCTCGGGGGTGGCGGCGTGCTGGGCGCTGCCTGGGCGGTGGGCGCCCTGCAGGCCATCCAGGAGGTCCGGGGCCTCGACCCTCGCGACTTCGACGTCATCGTCGGCACGTCCGCGGGCTCAGTCCTGGGATCCCTGGTGGCGGCCGGGACGAGCGTCGCGGCTTTGCGCGATCACCAGTTCGGCGTTCCGATCACGGAGGGGCCCCTGGCGGGCTACTCCTGGGACTACGAGACGGCGACCGGTGGTGCGCGGCCGAGCATGCCGCGGCTGCGCGGCCCGGGCTCGGTGAAGCTCATGGCCTCCTCCCTGCGCCACGGCCTGCGCATGCCTCCGACGGCCGTGCTGTCCGCTTTCATGCCCGTCGGGACCGGATCGCTGGAGCGCGTGGGTCACCTCATCGATGCGATCACCCCCTACGGCGAGTGGTCACCGCATCCGGCGCTGTGGGTCGTCGCCCTCGACTACGACGCCGGTCACCGGGTTGTCTTCGGCCGCGAGGATGCTCCGGCCGTCGGCCTCTCGGATGCGGTGATGGCCTCGTGTGCCATCCCGGGCTGGTTCGAGCCGGTGGCCATCGACGGACGCACCTACGTCGATGGAGGCGCATGGTCGGCGACGTCCGCCGACGTCGTGGCCGGATTGGGCCTCGACGAGGTCTTCGTCGTGGCTCCCATGGTCTCGTTCGAGGGCGATGAGCCGGACGGGCTCCTGAGCCGCCTGGAGAGACGCTGGCGCGGCAGTGTCACGCGGCGATGCATGCGCGAGGTCGAGGAAGTGGAATCCGAGGGCACCCAGGTCACGGTCCTGGGTCCCGGCGTCGACGACCTCGAGGCCATGGGGGGCAATGTCATGGATGGCCGGCGCAGGATTCACGTTCTTGAAACCTCCTTGATCACGAGCAAGCAGGCACTTGAGCATGGGGGTTCTGGCAGGCTTGCCGACGTAGGCTGAGGATCAAGGAGGCTCGATGACCGCGCCGTCGGTGAGTCCGCTCGACGAGGTCGCTGAGTTGGCGATGGGCAATCCGCTGCTGGAGCAGCTTGCCGACGTCTACTACCGCTACGTCCCGTCTGAGGACATCGCCGATCGCAGTGCCGCGGACCTCCTGGGGGCGATGGTCTCCCACGCCGAGCTCGCCAGCCAGCGGCCGCCGGGCACCGCCCGCGTGCGCGTCTACACGCCGACGGTGGAGTCGGATGGCTGGTCGTGCGGGCGCACAGTCGTGGAGATCGTCACCGACGACATGCCGTTCCTCGTGGATTCCGTCAGCAGCGAGCTCACGCGGCTCGGGCGCGCCCTGCACCTGATCATCCACCCGGTGCTGCGGGTACGTCGCGACGTGACGGGCGACCTTCAGGCCATCGTGGGCGCCGACGACGAGGACGGCATCGCCGAGTCCTGGATCCATGTCGAGATCGACCGTGGCCCGGGAGATGCGTCGGATATCGAGGCGTCGCTTCGCCGCGTGCTCTCCGATGTGCGCGAGGCGGTGGAGGACTGGCCTCGCATGCGCGCGACGGCGTTCGCGCTGTCCGGCGAGCTCGCGGCCCATCCGGCGGTCGGCGTTCCGTCGGGTGAGTCCGAGGAGGCAGCGGAATTCCTGGAGTGGCTCGCCCAGGACAACTTCACCTTCCTGGGCTACCGGGAGTACGACCTCGTTCGTGACGCGGGCGGCGAATGGCTGCGCGCCGTGCCCGGCACGGGCCTGGGGATCCTGCGCGCGGACCAGGACCGAGCCTCGGCGCCCCAGTACCTCACCGACGAGGTCGCCGCGAACGCGAGCGAGCCGACGATCCTGGTGCTGACGTCGGCCAACAGCCGGTCCTCAATCCACCGGCCGGCGTACCTCGACTATGTCGGCGTCAAGAGATTCGATGCCCAGGGACGCGTGACGGGCGAGCGCCGCTTCCTCGGTCTCTTCGCGGGCTCGGCCTACTCGCACTCCGTGCGCGACATCCCCTTGCTGAGCACCAAGGCCGATGCCGTGCTCTCCGCGCTCGACTTCGATCCGCGATCCCACAGCGGCAAGGATGTCCTGCAGTTTCTCGAGACCTATCCTCGCGATGAACTCTTCCAGGTGAGTGCCGAGGACCTCGCCCCTGTGGCGCTGGCCGTGCACCAAATTGCCGAGCGTCGGCAGACTCGTCTCTTTGTACGCCGCGATCCCTACGGACGCTCCGTGTCGTGCCTCGTCTACCTCCCCCGCGACCGCTACAACACCGCGGTCCGCCTGCGGATCCAAGAGATACTCGTGCGCGCGTACGACGGCGCCACCGTGGACTACTCCGCTCGGGTGAGCGAGTCCGTACTCGCGCGCCTTCACATCGTGGTGCGAGCCCGCCCCGGGCAGGCCATCGGTGACGCCGACACGGCCGTGGTCCAGGACGAGATCGCCCATGTCGTCCGCAGCTGGGATGACGAGCTCGGCGACCAGCTGCGCGCCCGTGTCGGCGAGGACCGGGCGCATGATCTCTGGCGCATCTACGAGGGCGGCTTCCCGGAGTCCTACCGGCAGGAGGTCCCCGCGGCCGCCGCGGCCCAGGACATCCTGCTCGCGGAGACGCTCGAGGGATCCGACCAGTTGCGCCTGCGCCTGTATGCCCCCGAGGGCAAGGAATCCGCCGTGCGGCGCTTGAAGATCATCCGGTCGGGCGCGCCGATCTCGCTGTCGGAGGTGCTGCCGGTCCTCGGCAGCCTGGGGGTCCTCATCGAGGACGAGCACCCGTACGACGTCGTGCGCAGCGGGCGCGAGCCCGTCCGCATCTACGACATCGGCTTCCGGCTGCCGGAGGTCGAGCTCGCCGACCCTGCGGCCTTCCGCGCCCTCTTCGAGGAGGCCTTCCTCGCTATATGGGAGGGCCGATGCGAGGCCGATGCCCTGAATGGCCTCGTGGTCACGGCAGGGATCGACTGGCGCCGGGTCACCATCCTGCGCGCCTACGTGCGCTACCTGCAGCAGACCGGCAGCAGCCTCGGCCAGGAGGTCGTCGAGTCGGCCCTGCTCTCCCATTTCGAGATCGCCCGGCTCATCGTGGAGCTCTTCGAGGCGCGCTTCGACCCGGCCCTCGACGAGGGCCGCCGGGATCGGCAGGACACGATCGCTGCGCGGGCGCGTCAGGCCCTGGACTCCGTGGCGAGCCTCGACGAGGATCGCGTGCTGCGCTCGCTGCTGGGGATGGTCCGCGAGACGCTGCGGACCAATGCCTACATGCGCGATGCCCACGGCGCTCCGCTCGACCGCCTGTCCTTCAAGCTCAACGCCCGACATATCCCGGAGCTCCCCCTGCCCCGGCCCTTCGCGGAGATCTGGGTCTACTCGCCGCGCGTGGAAGGCGTGCACCTGCGATTCGGCCGCGTGGCCCGCGGCGGCCTGCGCTGGAGCGACCGCAGGGCCGACTTCCGCACCGAGATCCTCGGCCTGGTCAAGGCCCAGGAGGTGAAGAACGCCGTCATCGTGCCGGTCGGGGCCAAGGGCGGGTTCCTGCCCAAGATGCTGCCCGATCCCAGCGTCGACCGCGACGCCTGGATGACAGAGGGCCGTGCTGCCTACGCGACATTCATCCGCGGTCTCCTCGATATCACCGACAACCTGGTCGAAGGGAACGTCGTACCGCCGGTCGACGTTGTGCGCCACGACGGCGACGATGCCTACCTCGTGGTGGCCGCCGACAAGGGCACCGCGACCTTCTCCGACCTCGCGAACTCCGTGGCGGCGGAGTACTCCTTCTGGCTCGGCGATGCCTTCGCCTCCGGCGGATCGGCCGGTTACGACCACAAGGCCATGGCCATCACGGCGCGCGGTGCCTGGATCTCGGTCCAGCGCCACTTCCGCGAGCTGGGCGTCAACACGCAGGTCGACGAGTTCACCGTCGTCGGCGTCGGCGACATGAGCGGCGATGTCTTCGGCAATGGCATGCTCCTGTCCGATGGCATCCGTCTGGTGGCCGCCTTCGACCATCGCCATGTATTCCTCGACCCTGACCCCGACGCCGCCGTGTCCTTCGCCGAGCGCCGCCGAATGTTCGACCTGCCGCGTTCGTCCTGGGAGGACTACGACGCGAGCCTGATCTCCCCGGGCGGCGGCGTCTATCCGCGCAGCGCGAAGTCGATCCCGCTCAGCCCGCAGGTGCGCGCATCCCTCGGCATCGAGGATGGCGTCGACGCGCTGACCCCGGCCGACCTCATCAAGCGGATTCTCACCGCCCCGGTCGACCTGCTCTGGAACGGCGGCATCGGCACCTACGTGAAGAGCCAGACCGAGACCAACGCCAACGTGGGGGACAAGGCCAATGACGCGGTGCGGGTCAACGGCAACTCCCTGCGCTGCCGGGTGGTGGGCGAGGGCGGCAACCTGGGGCTCACCCAGCTCGGGCGCATCGAGGCGTCCCGCCACGGCGTGAAGCTCAACACGGACGCCATCGACAACTCCGCCGGCGTCGACACCTCGGACCATGAGGTCAACATCAAGATCCTTCTCGATGCGGCCGTCCGCGATGGGGACCTTCCCGAGGACGAGCGCAACTCCCTGCTGGAGTCGATGACGGACGAGATCGCGGACCTCGTGCTCCGCGACAACTACCAGCAGAACGTCGTCCTGGGCAATGCCCGGGCCGGGGCTGCCGCGCTCATCTCCGTGCACGCGCGCATGATCAACGATCTGGAGTCGCGCGGCATCCTCGATCGCGCGATCGAGTTCCTGCCCGACGACGAGGAGATCCTGACCCGGGCGGCCGCGGGTCAGGGGCTGTCCTCCCCCGAGCTGGCGGTGCTGCTGGCCTACTCCAAGATCGCCCTCACCGCCGATCTCGACGGCAAGCACCTCGTCGATGATCCATGGTTCGCCCGGTCGCTGGTCGACTACTTCCCGATGGCACTCCGACAGCGGTTTGCCGAGCGCATCGCGGCTCACCCGCTGCGCGAATCCATCGTGTCGACGGTCGTCGTCAATGACCTCATCAACAACGGCGGCCTGTCGGTGGTCTTCCGGGCATGCGAGGAGACCGGCGCCTCCCAGCTTGAGGCGGTCCGGGCCGCGAGCGCCGCCATGGCGGTGTTCGACCTGCATGAGTTCTGGGCCCGGGTCGATGCGCTCGACAACCGCGTGCCGACCGCGGTGCAGGATGCCCTCTACCTGCAGTCCCGGCGCCTCCTCGACCGGGCGATGCGGTGGTTCCTGCAGACGCGGGGCGGCAGCATCGATGTCACCGCGGAGGTCGACCGATTCAGGCCCGCCGTGCAGGAGTTGGCCCATCTCGTCCCCGACGCCCTCGTCGGCGTCGAGCGGGAGCGCATGGACCAGGTGGCCGACCAGCTCGTCGCGCTGGGAGCCCCGCACGAGCTGGCCGTCGAGGCGGCCGCGATGCTCGAGGTCTTCACCCTGCTCGACATCGTCTCGGTGGCCGAGCGGGCAGGGCAGCCGGCCGCCGACGTCCTGCCCGTCTACTTCAGCCTCTCGGAGCGCTACGACGTCGACCAGTTCCTCCGTCGCATCACGGCCCTGCCACGGGGCGATCGCTGGACGGCGCTGGCCCGCCAGGCCTTGCGCACGGACCTCTATGGCGCGCTGGCCGGTCTCACCCTCAGCGTGGTGCGCGCCACGCCTCCCGACCGGCCGGCGAGCGTCCGCATCGACGAGTGGGAGGAGCGCAATCGGGAGGGTCTCGCCCGTGCCCGCGCGACGCTCAATGAGATCGCGGCCACGGAGACGGGCGACCTGGCGACTCTCTCGGTAGCTCTGCGCGTCCTGCGCAACCTCGTCGCACAGGGGCGTTCATAAGGCGAGGTACAGTCCTGGGATGCAGGCGCTCACGGAGTCCAAGATCCGGCCACTGCCGAAGGTTCTCCTGCACGATCATCTCGACGGCGGCGTGCGCCCTGCCACGGTCGCGGAGCTCGCGGCGGAGACCGGCTACGCCGACCTGCCTGCGACCGATCCGACGGCCCTCGCCGCCTGGTTCCGGGAGGCGGCCGACTCGGGGTCCCTCGATCGCTACCTGGAGACCTTCCGTCACACGGTGGGGGTCATGCAGACCCCCGAGGCACTCGCCCGCGTCGCTGCCGAGTGCGCGCAGGACCTCGCCGACGACGGTGTCGTCTACGCCGAGGTCCGCTTCGCCCCGGAGTTGCACGTCGAGCGCGGGCTGACGCTGAGCCAGGTCGTCGACGCGGTGCAGGACGGCTTCCGCGAGGGGGAGCGCACCTCCGGAGGTCGCATCAGGATCGGGACCCTGCTCACCGCCATGCGCACGGCCGCCAAGAGCCGTCAGATCGCCGACCTCGTCGTGGAGTACCGCGACCGGGGGGTCGTCGGCTTCGATATCGCCGGGCGCGAGGCCGGCTACCCGCCGACCCGCCACCTGGACTCCTTCGAGTTCCTCCGGCGCGAGAATGCCCACTTCACCATCCACGCCGGCGAGGCCTTCGGGCTGCCGAGCATCTGGGAGGCCATCCAGTGGTGCGGGGCGGATCGCCTGGGC
>JBPCSL010000192.1:0-3862 GCA_051007175.1 Candidatus Nanopelagicales bacterium | reverse complement strand
GCGCTGCCATCGGGCAGCGGGTCGATGCCACGGTCGCGGCTGGCCCCGCCCGCGATCGTGTACGACGTCCCACCGTTCCACCAGATCCCGTACGCCGTGTGCGTGAAGGACTTCTCCTTCTTCGGGAAGACGATCGCCGTCTGCGTGCGGGTCTTTGGGTTGTAGATGAAGGCATTGCCCGCGGGGTTCATGTCGTCGGCAAAGTCGAAGTTGCCCACGACCAAGCCGCCCGAGACGCTGTGCAGGAAGGTGTAGTCAGCGGTCTTGCCCGAGGACGGGTCGACGGCCGCGAACTTCTGGAAGTGCTTGCTCTTGGGCGAGGACGTCACCGGCCCCGTGTAGACGAAGCTCTGCACGCCGTTGCTCAGCACGCTGCCCTTGTTCAAGGACCCCACGAGCGTCACGTCCGACCCGTCAAGGTTGTCGACGCCGTAGATGCTGGTGACGTCGGCATCCCAGGACGACGGCACGTTCATCTTCGTCCACGTGCCGGTCGTGCCCGCGGTGCCGGCCTTGCTGATCGGCCCCTCGTACACGTAGCCGTTGGGGAACGACGTCCCGACGATGTAGTAGGTGTCGGGGCTGTCGCCGCCCTTGATGCCCTGAAGGGGGTTCGTGCTGCCGGCCGCGGCCTTCGGGTTCTGGAAGGGCGTGACATAGGTGCCCTCCGCGACGGGCACCTGTGCAAGCGCGGGCGTCGCGATGGCCACGCACGTCGCGACTGAGAACAGTGCGGCGGCGGAGGCGAGGATTCGGGGCATGGGGGACCTTCCATCGTGGGCTGGTGGTCGCACTCTAGACCTCTAGACCCGGCGGCGCGCACCCAAGGACGGAAGCCACCACATCAGCGCCATGGCCACGACGACGTACGCCAGGGCCAATCCCGTCCAGGCCAGTTGGGTGACCGTCACCTCCGACCACGTGCGCACGACCAGGACGCTGGATCGTGACGCGACGGCGACCGATCCGTAGAGCAGGAGCAGGTACGCCGCGAGCCACAGCCACATCACCCACGCGGAGCGCGGGAATCCGCGCGGCGGGACAACCTTGAAGTACGTCGCCCAGATGGCATAGGCAACAAGGAAGGCGAGTACGAATACCGCGGGGTTCGGGATGCTGGAGCGGCCGCCCAGCACCGTGAGCAGGCCGACGAAGCACTCGCCGATGACGATGATGAGCAGCTGGCCCATGCGCTCGCCGAGGTGGTCCTCGTCGAGGCTGCCGTTGGCCATGAGGCGTGGGAGGAGCCACCCGAAGACAGCGATGATCGGCACGAGAACTCCCACGGCCAGCACGGCGACGTCGCGGGCGAGCACGTCCGCATCCGGCAGGCTCGCGCCGACGATGAGCACGAGCCCGCCGATGGCGGACGACACCCACACCACCCGGGCGATATCGCGATGGCCCCGACGACCTGACACGGCGTACATCACGGCAATGGAGAGGAAGGCGATCCCGAGCGCGCGAAAGCCGATGGAGGTGGGCAGACCGTCGTCAGGGCTGATCGAGAGGTCGGCGACCGCGAGGGCGAGCATCTGCACGAGTACGGCGATCCGGCGCCACGGCCCGTCGTCCTTGAGGACGTTGGCGTGGAGGGTGGTCATGAACCACAGGACGAACATCACCACGAGCGTCGCGGCCAGCCAGGTGCCGAGCGGGACGCTCGGGTCCTCGATGAAGAGGTGGCTGCCGTAGCCGACGGCCGCGACGACGACGAGGTCGTAGAACAGCTCGAACCAACCCACTCGACCGCCCGACGCCACGGCACATGGTGGCACGCGCATGCTCAGCCCGGGACCCGAGCGCGTTGCCCACAACCCGGTGGCGAGGGGTTGTCGACCATCCGAGTAGGCCCCAAGGTCGCCCTGTTGACCCGCCGGCCTCACTGGTACAGAATCTCGTACTATGAGTGCCGCTAAGCCCGCGAGGAGCCCCATGTCCGTCACCGCCAGCGAGGCGCGCGCACGACTCTTCCCTCTCATCGAGGAGGTGAACGACGACCAGGTTGCAGTCGAGATCGTCTCGAAGCGCGGGCGGGCCTTCCTCGTGCCCGAGGCGGAGTACCGATCGCTCACCGAGACCGTCTACCTGCTCTCGTCTCCGGCCAACGCCGCCCGTCTGCGTCGCAGCCTCGACGAGGCGCGCCGCGGCGAAGCGGAGGCACGCTCGCTTCTCGGCGAATGATCCGGTTCACTGCCGACGGCTGGTCGGACTACGCCAGCTGGGCTGACAACCGCAAGGTCCTCGCGCGGATCAATCGCATGCTCGACGAGGCCAGTCGCGATCCCCGGCACGGGATCGGCAAGCCCGAGCCCCTCGTCGGAGACCTCTCCGGCTGCTGGTCACGCCGCATCGATCACGAGCATCGACTCGTGTATCTCATCGACGACGGGGATGTGCTCGTGCTCCAGGCACGCCGCCACTACTGACACCCAATGAGTCGCCGTCTTGCCGGGCCTCACTTGCTGTAGAAGGCATCCGATGCCAGCTTCCACTGGCCGTCCTGGCGCACGAAGGTGACCAGTGACGTGCTCGGCTCCGAGGTGACCGGCTTGCCGTTCTCCTGGATCTCGGCATCGAGCAGGAACGTGGCCACGAGGATGTCGCCATCCTGCTTCGCCTGGATGTCGGTGATCTTGTAGCTCACCAGCTCGTACGGACTGTCCTGGGCGAGTGCCGCGAGGTAGCCGTCGCGGTCATAGCCGGAGCCATCGGTCCGCCGCAGGACGTAGGCATCGGACAGCAGGTTGCCGAGCGCCTCCTGGTCGCGGTTGAAGACCGCGGTCGCATAGGTATCCACGAGCTGGGTGGCCAGGGCCTGCGGATCCTGCGTCTCGGTAGACGCCGGCGTCGAACTACTGCACGCCGCCAGAGCCGTCCCGAGCACGCCGACGAGGAGGAGGGCCACGGGCGCGGTCCGAAGTCTCATGCGGCCACTCTCGGATCCGGTGCCTTCACGCGGCAGCGTGCGCACGGGCGTCGGACTCAGAACTCAAAACCCTGCGAGTACTGAAACATTGCCTGATTCGGCGGAGTCACATTGAGGTAGAAGATGACACAGCTATTGCCGGTCACCGGTGCCAGATCAGCCACGATTCCCGCGGTGGGATCCGACATGCTGTTGGTGTAGGCATTTCCGGCACAGGTGCCCGATCCGACGCTAACGTCGCCCACGACCTGATTTCCGCTTGATCCCCCCCAGCAATTCGAGCCGCTGGCGTCATAGATGCGGGCGTACACCTGCTTGGAGCTGATGGGATTGATCCACACGGTCATTGAGCCCGTGACCGTTGCGATCTGCACTTGGGTGCGGGGCTTGTCCCCCGCGCGCGCAGCGCGCGCGATGCCCAGGCTCGCGTCCGTCAGAGTCCCGGGCACGTTGCGGCGCGACGTGAAGCCAAAACTCACACCCTGGGGGGTCACCGTGGGAGCGCTCAGCATGATGACGGCGACACCGGGCTCAGTCGACTGCCTGTTCCATGTCAGGGTGGCGTTGGCCGGGGCCGTGGTGTAGCGGAAGTTGGTCCATCGGTTCGCCAGCTTGCCCGCAGTGAGATCCCGCACCAGTGTCCGCTCTGTGCCACGGGCATTCGTGCGCTCGCCCATCCACTGGCCGGTATACCCAGGGGGCAGCACCATCCGATAGGCGTTCTTCCCCACCTTCTGCACGGTCGCACTGGGGACATCGATTCGGATGACAGCCCGCCCCGAGCCGATGCCGGCCTGCTGGTCGACAGCGTGGGCAGGCAGACCGGCAATGAGTGCCGTCGCCACGACGCCACCCGCGACCGCTCCCGCCAGGGTCCTCATCCACGTCATGTGGGTCCGTCCCGTGCACTCGAAGTTGGCCCCAATGTAGGGG
>JBPCSL010000191.1:0-8911 GCA_051007175.1 Candidatus Nanopelagicales bacterium | reverse complement strand
AGAGGTCGACCTGCTTCGACGCCACCGGCTCCCAGTTCGTCGCGGTGCGCTCCGACACCGTGTAGATGCCGGGGACGAGTCCCGTGGCAGACGTCGACTGGCTAGTCTCGCCGGAGTTGAAATTGACCTGCGGAGACGCGACCGTGTCGTCGGCCTTGACGACGTCGAAGGCGAAGGTCGCGGACTCACTGCCCTTCGTGATCACCCCCGCTGGGATGGTCTTGTCGATGCCGAGGATCGCCAGGGTGTCCACGGCAATGTCAACGGAGGCCGTCGCGTCGGCCGAGGCGTAGCCATCCGACCCCGTGGCTCGCGCGACATCTCCCAGTACGCCGTTCGGCTGGATAGTCCCTTTGGCCGCGTAGATCGTCTTGCGGAAGGTCACCGAGCCGCTATCGGACTGGCTCGCCGACGTCCACCTCACCGGCGACGCCGTCGCGGTGCCGAGGATGTAGCCGGTGAAGGAGCCTGTCGCACCCGCCACGGAGTCCACCGAGAACTGCAGCCCGGCGCCCGTGAGGGTCTCGGTGTCATCGATGACCGCTGAGGCATTGGTGGCAGGTCCTGTGTTCTGGACGGTGGCACTTGCCGAGGCCGTCGTGGTCCCCGGGATCGGGATCCCCGTCACCACGTCGGTGTAGGTCGCCGTGGCCACGTCATTGACCGTGGTGTCCGTGGGGTTCATCCACGTGTAGGTGTGCGTGCCCACGAGAAGGCTCGTGGTCTTCGCCGGCACATTGACCGGGTCGAAGCTCTTCGTCTCGAGAGGGGTGCCCGTCGAGGTGGCCCCCGCGTAGATCTTGTCGCTCACCGAGACCTGGATCGTGCGCGCCGACGGATTCGTGGCGTAGATGTTGGTCGTGATCATCGCGGCACCCGGGATGGCGGAACTCTTGGTCCAGGTGATGGTCTCGTCGATGGAGGCCGAAGCGTAGTCGCCACTGACCTCGCACGTGTTTCCGAGGTTCACCGACGACGGAGTGGCCTGCTTGGTGACATTCCAGATGTGATCGCTGCCGCGGACCGCCGACATGTCCTTGTTGATGGCCTGGGGCTCGATCTCCCTGACCGGGATTGAGACGTCCTTCGCGCCGATGCCTCCGGTGTCGACCTTGCCGTCGGAGATCAGCCCGAGATTGGCGTGCAGGGACGACCCGGGGAAGAGATGCGAGCCCAGGGCGAGGCGGGCATAGAAGTCATAGATGCAGGTGGTGTTTCTCGCCTGAGTGACCGTGAAGGAGCGGTAGAGGGTCGTCGAAATGCCGCCGATGCCCGGGGCCATCGTCGATTCGGCTCCCGCAGTCCCGGGAGTGCACGAGGCGTCGGAGAGGGCGGTGTTGAGGACGCCCGCCGAGAGGACGTCGTAGCCGGGCTTGCCGGCGTCCTCCTTGTCGACGGCATACGCGATCGAGAAATCCTGCGAGGTCGGCGCGGAGGTGCCTGCCTTCGATGTCAGCCGGTAGGGCACGAGGTCCAGTTCGGCCCATCCCTTGCCGAGGTTGCCCGAGGTGTAGACCCCGTCGGGGCAGATGTACTGGCCGCCGATGGGCAGCGTGATGGTGCCGTCGTTGCGACAGCCTTCGAGGGTGAAGCTCACTCCCTCGGGCGCGGCAGCCGTGGGCGCCTTGGCCGCCTGCGCGGAGCCGGTGGACACGGAGACCAAGGCACCGACGACGGCCATGGCCGACACAGCGGCGAGAAGACGGGAGACAGGGCGGCGCGAAGCGGATGACTCAAGCATGGAGACCTCTCCGATAGCGGAAGCATGTCGATCGATCGCTTTGACGCTAGGAAAGGTTCGAGGGCGCGCGCCCCGCGCGGACGGTCATTGACGAGGGCAGGAGCCGCTGCCCGGCGTGCCGACCGGTCAGGGTCCCGCCTCGTGCTGGGGCACGCGGCCACGCAGCGACGGGAGCCGACGGCTAGGTTTCCCCGAACGCCGGAGAGGAGGTTCAGGATGGATGAGTCGTTGAGGGCCGCACTCGAGCGCCGTCTCCACCAGCGGGCCATCGTCCAGGGCACCATGGCCCTGCCCGCCGTCCCCGCCATGCTCGAGGAGTACGTCGCCCTGTGCGACCGCGTCTTCCGGGGTATCGGGGTGACGTTCAGCGAGGACCAGCTCGATCAGCTCCGCGACGTTCTCAAGGCACAGCTCGAGGAGGCCTTCGCGGCCACGTCGAGGTCGGAGATCGTCATCACCTACGACTCGCCCGCAGGGCTGCGGGTGAACTATCACGTGCGCGCTCAATGGTCGAGCGTGGATGCGGCGTACGACTCCTGGGTCGCCACCCGCGAACCACCCCTCTTCGGGAGCGAGCCAGACGCACGCGTGTGGGCGATCGCGACCGAGGTGGCGGATCCGGCTCTCGCGCGCGTGCTCGACCTGGGGGCAGGCACGGGTCGCAACGCCCTGGCCCTGGCTCGACGGGGTCACCCCGTCGACGCCGTCGAGGTGACACCCGCCTTCGCCGAGAGCCTTCGCGACGATGCCGCCCGCGAATCTCTGCCCGTGCGGGTCATCCAGCGGGATCTCTTCGACGGCGTCGATGACCTCCGCGACGACTACTCGCTCGTGATCCTCTCCGAAGTGGCCTCCGATTTCCGCACCGTCGATCAACTGCGTCGGGCGTTCGAGATCGCCAGCCGTTGCCTGGCCCCCGGGGGACGCTTCGTGATGAATGTCTTCCTGCCTCGCGGCTCGTACGTGCCCGATGCTGCGGCACTCGAACTGGGCCAGCAGTGCTACACCTCGATCGTCACGCGCCCGGAACTCGAGGGCGCCGTCGCAGGGCTTCCCCTTGAATGGGAGTCCGACACGTCCGTCCACGACTACGAGCAGGCCCACCTGCCGACGGGGGCGTGGCCGCCCACGGGCTGGTACGAGAGGTGGGTGAGCGGCCAGGACGTCTTCGACGTCGAGCGTGAGGACTCCCCGATTGACATGAGGTGGCTGGTCTTCCGCAAGACCGGCTGAGCGACGCCGGCAGGCACGCCACGGCTTGAACTGTCAGCTCCTGTCAGCCGCCGTTGCCGCCATTGCCACCGCTGGCGCCGACCTGACCTTCGCTGCCCGCGAGGCCGCCCGTGCCACCGTTGCCGCCCGCGCCGCCATTGCCGCCGGTGCCGCCTCGTCCGCCGCCCGTGCCGCCCTCGCCGCCACGACCCCCTGCGCCGCCATTGCCGCCGGCGCCGCCCAGCAGCGGGGCTCCTGCACCACCGTTGCCGCCATTGCCGCCGCTGCCGCCGCTGCCACCGGCACCCCCGTTGCCGCCCCGCCCGTCGACACCTGATCCGCGCGCCTTGCCCGCGGCGCCGCCATTGCCACCACTGCCACCCCGGCCGCCGAACCTGCCGTCGCCACCCCGACCCAGCACATCGGTGGCCTGGGGACCGTGGGCGCCATGGCCGCCATGGGCGCCATTGCCGCCAGCGCCACCCATGCCGCCGTTGCCCCCGATGGTGCCTCCGCGGCCACCGGCTCCGCCGTTGCCGCCGTTGCCGCCGTCAGGTCCGTCGCCCGGAAGGCCGCTGCCCACGCCGCCGTTGCCGGCAGCGACGCGTGACCCCGCGGGGGCGTAGGGGTCTGCAGCCCCACCGTTGCCACCGTTGCCACCGTTGCCGCCGTTGCCGCCATCGCCGTAGAGGAGGCCGCCGTCCCCGCCATTGCCGCCATTGCCGCCGTTGGCGCCCATGGCGCGCGGACTGCGGGTGCCCACGGTCTCGACGCCCGCGTTGCCCCCATTGCCGCCGTTGCCGTAGCGACCGGCGCGTCCGCCGTCGCCACCACGGCCGCCCACGCCCGCACCGTTGCCGCCATTGCCCGCCTTGCCGCCATACCAGCCGGCGTTGCCGCCATCGCCGCCGTTGTAGCCATTGCCGCCGCTCCCCATGAGGAGTCCGCCGTTGCCGCCGTCGCAGACCTCACCAGTCGCGCACGAGTCGGCATCGAAGGAGTAGCCATTGCCCACGAGAATGCCGGCATCGGGGTTGTCGACGGTGCCGTCGCGGAAGAGAACGTCGACACACTCGGACGACTTCTCGCGAATGCGCTTCAGCGCTCGCGGCACGCCGCGCTCGCGGGCGGAGCCGGGCGTCAAGATCGACCGGCGCAGCGGCTCAGCCATCTTCAGGGCATGCTGCACGCACTCCGACTCGGAGCGGGGAGCCGAGGCCACACTGCCGGCGGGTGCCACCGGGGCCGCTGAGACAGGGGCCGCGGTGAGGGCCGCTCCGGCGAGAGCCGTCGCCCCCAGGGCGGCGGCCAGGCTGCGCTTGCGAGTCGCACCCATGTGACGCCTCCTCAATAGGGCACCCCCGAGTGCCGATGCGGCATGCTAACCGCCGTGACCCACGATCCGCTCGCTGACGTTGTTTCTCGTCAGTACGAGAGGTGGGTCTACCCCGAACCCATCCGCGATCTCGAGAGTTGGCTCCAGGGCACATGGCAGTGGTTCGACCCCAGCCATGCCCATCGCCTCCTGTGGCCGGATCGCGACTACGACCCCGGCATGGACATCCTGGTCGCCGGCTGCGGCACTAATCAGGCGGCGGTGATCGCCTACACCAACCCCTCGGCCCGCGTCGTCGCCATCGACGTCAGCGACGCCTCCCTCGACCACCATCGCTGGCTCGCCGGCACCTACGGCCTGACAAACCTGGAACTGCATCAGCTGCCCATCGAAGAGGTCGCCTCTCTCGATGAGGACTTCGACCTCATCATCACGACGGGCGTCCTGCATCATCTCGCCGATCCGGCCATCGGCATGCGGGCGCTCGGCGAGCGACTGCGCCCGGACGGAGTTCTCGCGGTCATGCTGTACGCCGACTACGGGCGGATCGGTGTACAGATGATGCAGGGCGTCTTCCGGGACATGGGCCTCACGCAAGACGAGGCATCTCTTGCCATGGTGCGCGATGCGCTGCAGCAGCTCGGACCGCGGCACCCGCTGGCGAGCTACCTGGAGATCGCACCCGACCTCGGCGACGATGCGGGGCTCGTCGACACGTTCCTGCACGGCCGCGAGCACGACTACACGATCGACGAGTGCCGGGATCTCGTGGAGTCGGCGGGACTGGTCTTCCAGGACATCTTCCTCAAGGCGTCCTACTACGCTCCCCGCGGCTCATCCAGCGCCTTCTTCGCCGCCGTTGCCGCCATGCCCCGCGAGCGGCAGTGGTCGATCATGCAGCGCATCAACGCGGCCAACGCCTGTCACTACTTCCTCGCGTGCCGGCCAGAGCGATCCCCGGAGTCCTATGCGATCGACTTTGACGCGGGCAATCCCTCGGCCTACGTGCCGTCCTTCCGCAAGGGCTGCGGGCTGAGCGGCGTGGTCCTCTCGCGCCATGACTGGCAGGTCACCCTCACTCCCCTGCAGGCAGCCCTGGTCGAGCGCGTCGACGGTCGCGCGTCCATCGCGGAGATCACCGCCGGCGTGCAGCGGAGCGGGGCCTTCGCACGCAGCCAGGAGGACGTCGTCGCCGCCAGCTTCGAGACCTTCCGGTCGCTATGGCAGTTGGACTTCCTCGCCATGGGAATCCGGTAAGGCGGGTGGGACTCGAACCCCGAGATCACCTCGCTGCCCATAGCGTGCGCGTCTGACTAGGCCGCTGCTCGCGGCTTAGTGCCTAGGAGTGCATTGAGACCATTTCCACGACCTTCAGCAGCAACTGCTACGGCTGATCCACCAGGCTCAGCTCCACCAGCATTCTCGGGAGCGTCACGCATCAGCCGAATGCACCGGCAAGAATCAGCTGAAACCACACATGAGTCCGGTAGGGCGGGTGGGACTCGAACCCACGATCTGAAGGATTATGAGGTGCCGCCGACCGAGTTCGAGGCAGTGCGCAATTGTTCATTTGTGCGTGCAACTCCAACCTACATCGCATTCAATGTCCGCGGAAGATCGTGCGCGTTCTCCCGTGTAGGTGCCGAAGTTGATGCTGCTCGCACCCGTGACAACGGTGGTCTCGACACGCCTCGCGCTCCTGCCAGTCTCGTCGCGGTCATGCGTCCACGACCTTTGCCCTGGAGTCGCAGCTAGAGCATCCGCTGGACCAAGGGATGCCCCAGGCAGTCGCCGCGTCACCGGCGACAACTAGGACGCTTGAGAAGCCGAGAATGGCGAAGGCGACCATAGGAAAAACCAGCGTGTAGAGGCCCGTGGCCAGCGGCGTGCCGGCGAGTTTCGCGTAGCTCGTGCACTCGGGAATGCCAACCGCGGCGAGTGTCACCCCCGCCACAATGTCGGCTGAGATCCAGGCCCGTTGACAGTCCCGAAGGGATTAGGGAACACGCTTCATCAGGGGCTGGGTGCATGCGGGAGGTCCAGCGCCCCTTCATGATGGAAGTGGCGTTCCAGCCAGCTCCTCGCCTCGGTGGCCGTTGTTGCATCTACGTGCTCCGGCGGCACCCCGAGCAAGTGGGCGGCGTTACGCAGCGTGGCATGCCCGAGGTGGGACACGAACTCGCCGGCCGCATGCTTCTCGTCCTGCTTCCACATGGCCCCATCGGGAATGTCTCCTGGCACCGACTGCTGGGCGTGCGGGTTCGCCACCCCAGGAGTGAAGGGAAGCGGTCGTACTTCCGGACGGTCGGTGCGGGCAGTGGTCCGGTTGAAGGCGGCAAGAGCGGGCTTCGCCCAGGCATCGCGTTTGGTGAATGGCCCGCCAAGGCCGAGTGCTTCTCGCAGGGTGCTGGTCATCGAGGTGTTGGTGTGCAGGTCAGTGATGACCGTCTCGCGTTCGGTCCATGCCGAGATGATGATCGCGGGGACCCG
This sequence comes from Candidatus Nanopelagicales bacterium, assembly GCA_051007175.1. Taxonomy (GTDB): domain Bacteria; phylum Actinomycetota; class Actinomycetes; order S36-B12; family S36-B12; genus Mxb001. The sequence continues at coordinate 2,132 of JBPCSL010000191.1, read as the reverse complement.
CACCCCGAGCCGGTCGAATGCGAATCCATGCGCACCGGGGAGGTCGTCCGGGCTCACGGTGGCCGGGGGTGGCACATGGTCGTAGCAGCCGCCGTGCTCGTCGAACATGATCACCAGCGCGGTGCTCTCCCACTGTGGACTGTTGCGCACTGAGGCGTACACGTCGGCGAGGAACACCTCTGCTGCCCGGATGTCCGTCGGCGGGTGGTAGTCGTTGAGCTCGCCGAAGAGCATCTTCGGCTCGACCCACGAGTAGGCCGGGAGCGTTCCAGCTGAGGCGTCGGCGTGGAACTGGTCAAGGGTGCGCGAGTGCTCCTTCCACATCTTGCGGTGGCGTGCACCGGCCAGGTTGATCGCGGTCACCGGCACCTTCTGGCTCGGGTCGAAGTAGGCCGCCCATGACACGCCGGCTTCGGTGGCGCGGTTGAACAGATTGTCGACGTCGAAGTCCCATGCGTAGTCGTAGGTGATGTCGTTGTCCAAGCGGCCGCCGCTGGTGCCCGCGTGGAAGAAGCTGCGATTGGGGAACGTGCATGTTGGTGCATCGCTGTGCCAATGAGTGAACACCGCGTACTCGCGTGCGAGCGTGTTGATCACGGGGGCTGACTCGGGGGTGAATACCCCGCCGACTGACTGCATCTGGGCGTCGGTGAGTTCCGCGCCGGTCTCCCACTGGCCGCTGTAGTAGAAGTCCAATGCGAACCCGTCCATGGTGGGTTCCGTGCCCGCTTCCGGCGCGTTGTAGGGCGCGTCCATGAAGTTCGGGAACATCCGATACGGCGCCTTCCCGGCGTTGGACTCTGGCAGGAAGCGGCCGTAGACCTGCACATTCACTGACGCGTACTCCTCCCCAGGGTCGGGGATGGGATCGGTGAAGTTCGTGGACGGATGCAACCGCACCTGCCCCTTCGGATACGGCAGGACAATCTCCCTGTCCCGGATCCCGTCCTCAGTCGGTATGTGCGGGAGGTGACCCAGCAGGTTGTCGAAGGAACGGTTCTCGAACATCACTACGACCCAGTTGCGTATCTCGTTCACCGCGTCCCGCTCCCTTTTCGAGTAGTTTCTACTTGAAAGAGCCTAGCTGGGGAATCTAGACTGTGCCAGCCGAGAGAAGCAGCCTCTCGATAGGCACCGAAAACCCGGAGCGTCGAGAGACCCGATCGTCTGCTGCAAGACGACCAGACCGAGCATCAGGGTGCGGATGGCCTCAGCGAGAGCGGGCAGATTCCTCGCCGACGGCGCACCTGCCCGCGCCAAGGCCTGCACGGTGGCGGAGTCGGAGACCAGCATGGGTGCGGCCACCACGGGGTCCGACATTGCGGCGAGAACCATCTCGACCCGCAACCGCCGCAACTCGGCGTACGCCGCACTCATGAGGGAGGCGATGCCATCGGCCGCCTTGGCCGAGTCACCGAACAGCTCGGCCACTCCGAAGGGTGCAGCGCTGGCGCTCAAGCCGTGCAGAATGACCTCGGTCGTCACGGCGATCAGGTTGTCCCGACTTGCCCACAGTTCGAAGATGATCGTCTGGGGCAGGTCGGCGACACGAGCACTACGACTCGATGTCGCGCGTGCGACGCCGCCGCGCGAGATCGGGTCGCATCTCACCGACCATCATCGCCGACGTGGAAGGGCGGGTCCGTCAGCCTGCGTCCACCTCAGCGCGCTCTCCCAACTGCCGTTGGGTGCCAGGACGATGGATTCGAACAGCGATGCCCCGAGCGTGAAAGCCACTGGGAGGATCGCATCGATCGAGCCGACGACCAGGGGGTCCTTGCGCCCGGAGGTCTCGGCCGCCACCTGCGTCGGACCGACCTTTCGTCCTTGAGCGTCGTGCCCGAGATGAAGCCGTGCGCGGAGCGGCTCTGCCGCCCTCCGGGTCCACACGTCCAGCAGTGCCATCATCGACGGCCGGTGATGTGGCGCGCCGTCTCCTCCTGCGCCACTAGGCCTCGTGAGTAGTCTCAGGACGGACGGGACATCACCTTGGCTCTAACGAAATACTTGGGCGCTAGCCAGTCGTGAGGATCGGGCGGAGGTCAGCGATGGCGACCTTGGCCGGGGGCGTACGTCGGTTCCTGGGGTCGCTGTGTCCATCTATGGCGGGGTTCCGCCGAGCGTGGCTGTCC